>CAZKOF010000003.1:0-79626 GCA_964554335.1 uncultured Bacteroides sp. | reverse complement strand
TCATGGCAGAGATCGGCTGGGATATTACGTAACTTCAATGAAAGTTATAGTTTAATTTTTGACACTTTGTATTCCCGGACTTTCTGAAACAGGTCTGTAGCGAAAACGAAGTCGGTCAGTGCCTTATTGTCTGAACAGTAAATCTGGTCCGACTTCCCAACCCATTCTTTGCGTCCCTTGTTGAGAAATATGATGTTTTCACCTATTCCGAGCACTGAGTTCATGTCGTGGGTATTGATAATCGTCGTGATATTATACTCATGGGTGATGTCGCTCAGCAGTTCGTCAATCAGCAGGGATGTGCGCGGATCGAGGCCTGAGTTGGGCTCGTCGCAAAAAAGATATTTTGGGTTTAGGGCAATGGCACGGGCAATCGCCACACGTTTCTGCATGCCGCCCGACAACTCTGCGGGATATTTCTTATCGGAGCCTTTAAGGTTGACGCGCTCGAGGCAGAAGAGGGCACGATCGCGCATCTCTGCCCGCGACATATCGGAGAACATGACCAGCGGAAACATTACGTTACCGAGCACGGTTTCGCTATCGAACAACGCCGAGCCTTGAAACAACATTCCAATCTCCTTGCGCAAATCCTTGCGGTTGTTGGCATTCATCGTCATTACGTCGCGGCCGTCAAAAAGAATATGGCCCTGCTCGGGAGTTACGAGACCGACAATCGACTTCATAAGCACCGTTTTGCCTGAGCCGCTCTGGCCGATAATCAGATTGGTCTTGCCGGTATAGAACTCACACGAAACGTCGTGGAGAATCGTCTTGCCGTCAAAGGACTTGGTAACGTTTTGAACTTCAATCATTGCAGTAGGAGTTTCGTTAGCATCACGTCGAAAAAGAGAATGAGAATCGAGGAGTTGACAACGGCCTGGGTGGAAGCTTTTCCGACTTCAAGCGCGCCCCCCTTCACATAATATCCGAAGTAGGAGGCCGTTGAGGTTATTATGACGCTGAAAACAACGCTCTTGATCAGCGAGTACCAAACGTACCAGGGGTTGAAGAATGCCTGCAGGCCGTAAGTGAACTTGCTGACCGAAATCATGTCGGTGAAATAGGCGATGCCGAGGCCGCCGAGAATCGAAGTGCCCATCGAGAGAATTGTGAGTACCGGAATAATCAGCAGAAAGCCGACAATCTTCGGCAAGATCAGGTAGTTGGCAGAGTTTACGCCCATGATGTCGAGCGCGTCAATCTGTTCGGTAACGCGCATCGTACCGATTTCAGATGCGATGTTCGAGCCGACCTTGCCGGCGAGAATGAGGCAGAGAATTGATGAGGAGAACTCCAGCAGAATGATTTCGCGGGTAGTCAGTCCGACGGCATATGCAGGCAGCAGAGGGGAAGTTACGTTCAGCTGCATCTGAATGGTGATTACGGCGCCGATAAATACCGAGATGATGATTACCAGCGGAATCGAGTCGATGCCGAGCTTGTAGATTTCGTTTACCGTGCGCTTGAAGAATTCACGCCATCGGTCGGGTATTGTCAGAACTCGACTCATCAGCAGGCAGTATTGCCCGAGGTCACGCATGGATTTCTCGAAGAGTGTCATATTGGATATTCTATTTTAAACGGGGAACGCGAACAATGGAGGGGAAGCCCTTGCGCGAGCCGGGGTTGCCGGCCTTTGCGAGGGCGTCGCGTATGGCCGGGATGTCGGCAACGTTGTCGCTGCCACCGGCGGCGACGTAATAATCGGGAGTTGCGCTTTTGAAGATATACGCATCTGCGAAGCCGGCGTCCTGAAGGCGCTTCAGCAGCGCCTTTGCGTTGAATATTTGTGAAAAAGCATTGGCGACTACCGCAAACTCAGGAGCTGATGTCATCGGTCCCTCCTCGAGGGTGGCGAATACGTTGGTGATATTCAGAGTGTCTGAGCCGACAATCTGGATATATTGATGCTGCTTGTTGTTGAGGTTGAGAAGGCGGCGGGTATTCTCGTCGAGGCCGTCATCGGAGAGAGTGGCAGCCTGCGAGGCTTTGGTGGCCTCGTAGGCTGCTCGGTAATTGGCCTCCGTGGTGCGACATGAAGTCGCAGCCAGCAGCGTCAGTAAGGAGAGCGCAATGAGTTTTCTCATTTCAGGTTGAGTTGTTTTTTGACCTTTTCAGGCACGGCGTTCTTGTGAACCATGAAACTCATGGTCTTTGCCAACAGGTATGGCTCTGAGACATAGAGATATCCGTTGTAGACATGATTGGTGTCCCATGAGTTTTTGACCTTATAGAACTTGTTTCCGTTCTGGTCGGTGGCGGTTCCGACGATAACCATGCCGTGGTCGTCGGTAGTCTCGTGGTTCTCAAACATGCGCTGACGCTCTTCGGGAGTCACTTTAACCTCCACCAGGTCTGACGGTCCGGTGAATTTATATGCCTCTTTCTCTCGGTCGGCGTCGCTCAGGGTAACCCAGCGGCTGAGTTCGGTGCCGTTTAGGTCGGATTCGGTCTTTTTTACGGGCAGAACTGCATAGCCTTCTTTCCATTTGAAACCCTGTTCGCTGACGTCGGCTGCCCAGTTTACGGTATAGCCGTTTTCAAGAGCGTTGTCGATAATCTGCTTCATGACGTCGAGCGGCACATTCTCATATTGAGCCCAAAGCCAGTTGTCGCATACTTCGAGAGCGAACGGTTTCCAATAAGGATGGTGGGTAAAGGATGTGAAAGCGATGAAGTCGTCGAAGTTCACGCCCAATGACTCGGCATAGCTTTTCGGAGTGTATGTCTTGCCCTGATATTCAAAAGTTTCGGGTACCTTGCCGAGATATGCGTCGAGAATGCCCTCCAAACCCTGCAGCCAGGCGGTTGTGGTTTTGCGTCCTTTGGTAATGGCGCCCATATATGCTTCGAGGGCGCGTGAGAACTCGTCGTGATCGTGCTTGGCTTCGCCGTAGTTCAAGCCATTGTATACATCTTCGGGAATTGCGCCATAGATGCCCATGACGTAGGGTACGTCGATGATGCTGCCGCCCTGGCTGAAATTGCCGTTGCCCTGCAGGCGAACGAAGCGGCGGGCCTTGTCGAGATAGCATTGGCGCACGGTGTACATCTCGCTCAGATCAAGAGAGTCTCCTTTTACTTTGCGGACATAGTCTTCAATGAATCCCGTGCCGGCAAAGCTCCAGCATGTTCCCGATTTGTTCTGGTCCTTGACCGAAGTCGAAGGAATTGTGATGACATCAGTGAAGATAAATCCCTGAGGCTCGTTTTTTGCGGAATCAGCGCTTTCCTGTGCGAAAGATCCGAGAGCTACTGCTACTGCGGCAGCGGAGGTCAGAAGTTTTTTCATGAACTGTGATGAGAGTTGGTTTAATGTTTTGCATTCGGGTCATTCCACAACACTTGAATCTTACCGACGGGTAGCTCGCCAATGAGCTTTACAGGGACGCGCTGCCCTTCGGTTGAAATCCAGGCCCACATCGGAGCAGAGGAATTTTTCATGCGCTCCGATGAGAACGTGAAATTGATTTTATAGCAACGATATTTGCGGTCGTTAAGTTTTATGGTCTCGATGCCGAGATATTTCACGGCCAGCTGCTCGATTTTCTTACCCGAGAAGATGCTTGCCCGGACAATCGTGCCCGGTTCCATAGTGTCGAACGGCAGGCGTCTGACGAGATAGTAGACGCTGAGCATGTCTGTCCCGGGTAGTTTGGCAACGAGTGTCGTGTCGGTTATCGATTGCTCTCCTTTCTTGTTGATTTTGAAGCGGCGGCATGTTGCCGTCATCAGGTCGCCGGTGTAGGTGTACTTTATGACGTCATGGCGATACTCTCCGCCCTCGTGAGTGGACTTAACGTAGAGGGTAGGGGCCATGTCGCCAGGCCGCATGTTGCCCGACAAGGTGTCACGGACCTGAAAAATCTTGTCGGCCCACGGTTGGGTCCGGGCGGTCAGCACTGCCGAGTAATATTCGGGATGTTTGGTCAGCCTGAACGATGCCGAGCCTGCTTGTTTCTGGATGAAGCCCCACTTGTAAGTGACGCGATACGACAGGTCCTCGCCGCTATATTCGGGAATTCCGCAAAAGGCGGCAAGGGCACATGCCGCAAGCGTCAAAAGGATAATCAGTCGCTTCATATGTCGAAAGGCAGGGCGTTACGGCGCGCTTGCTCTATGCGTTTGTTGCGCCAGCAATTACGACACACGGCAATGTATCGGTCATCGCCGCCGATTTCAACCTGCGCGCCCTCCTCGACCATGTCGCCGTTGGCGTCAATGCGCGCGTTGACAATGGTTTTACGGCCGCAGGTGCAGGTGCTCTTGATTTCGTCGATTGTGTCGGCAATCTCAAAGAGCCTGCGCGATCCTTCGAAGAGGTGGGTGCGGAAATCGGTGCGCAGTCCGTAGCAGATAACGTTGACACCGTAGTCGTCGACCAGTCTTGCGAGCTGGTCGACCTGGGCGGCGGTCAGGAACTGCACCTCGTCGATGAGGAACCACTCAATCAGACAACCGGCACGTTCGCAAAGTTGCTGTGCGAGTTGATAGAGATCGGTGTCAGTCATAATCCACTCGCATTCGCGCTCGATTCCGATGCGGGAGTGGATCACGTTGCGCTCCTCGCGTGTGTCAATAATCGGTTTGAGGCACACGTAGCGCATGCCTCTCTCCTCGAAGTTATATGCCGTGGTGAGCAACAGGGCCGTTTTGGCCGACCCCATTGTCCCATAGCGGAAATAAAGTTTGCCTTTGCGGTCCATATCAAATCAGGGCCTTGCCTGTCATCTCCTGAGGCTGCTGAAGACCCATGATTTTGAGGATAGTCGGGGCCACGTCGGCGAGGCGTCCGTTCTCAACGCGGGCGTCAGTGTTTGTGGTGACGTAAATGCAGGGCACGGGGTTGAGCGAGTGGGCCGTGTTGGGTGTGCCGTCGGCATTGATGGCGTTGTCGGCGTTGCCATGGTCAGCAATGATTATAGCTTCATAGCCGGCCTCCTTGGCGGCTTCGATGGTTGCCATCAAGCATTCGTCAACTGCAACAACAGCTTTTTCGATGGCCTCATATACGCCTGTGTGACCGACCATGTCGCCGTTGGCGTAGTTCACGACGATGAAGTCATATTTTTCGGAGCGGATTGCATCGGTCAGTTTGTCGCATACCTCATATGCGCTCATTTCGGGCTTCAGGTCGTAGGTCGCAACTTTCGGCGAGGGCACGAGGATGCGGTCTTCATTCTCGTAGGGCTGCTCGCGGCCGCCGTTGAAGAAGAAGGTCACGTGGGCATACTTCTCGGTTTCCGCAATATGGAGCTGGTGCAGACCACGGTTGGAGATGTATTCGCCGAGGGTGTTGTCAACGTTCTCTTTATCGAAAAGAATATGCACGCCGGTAAACGATGCGTCGTAGGGAGTCATGCAATAGTATTGCAGGCCGGGAATCGTGTGCATTCCCTGTTCGGGCATGTCGTGCTGGGTGAGCACAACGGTGAGTTCCTTGGCACGGTCGTTGCGGTAGTTGAAGAAGATAACGACGTCGTTTTCCTTAATCGTGCCGTCGACCGTGGAGTTATGAATGGGTTTGATGAATTCGTCGGTGACGTCGTTGTCGTAGCTCTGTTGCGTGGCTGCCACCATATCGGTTGCCTGTTCGCCCTTGCCTTCGACGAGGAGGTCATATGCCTCCTTGACGCGCTCCCAGCGCTTGTCTCGGTCCATGGCATAGTAGCGGCCGATTATGTCGGCAATGACGCCGGTCGATTTGGCCATGTGCTCCTGCAGTTGCTCGATGAAGCCCTTGCCGGAGCGGGGATCGGTGTCGCGGCCGTCCATGAAGCAGTGTACATAGACTTTCTCCAGACCGTAGTGCTTGGCAATGTCAAGAAGAGCGAAGAGGTGGTCGAGACTTGAGTGCACGCCGCCGTCGCTGGTCAGACCCATGAGGTGGAGACCGCAGCCGGTAGTTTTGGCGGTTTCAAAAGCGCGTTTTATCTCGGGATTGTTGAGAATCGATTTGTTGGCGATGGCCTTGTTGATTTTCACCAGGTCCTGATACACCACGCGACCTGCGCCGATATTGAGGTGGCCGACTTCGGAGTTGCCCATCTGTCCGTCGGGAAGGCCGACATTTTCGCCCGAAGCCTGCAGCTCGGAGTGAGGATATGTTTTCAGAAGGGAATCCCAGTAGGGGGTGGGGGTCTGATAGATTACGTCGCCTTTGGAATGGTTGCCGAGGCCCCATCCATCGAGAATAACGAGGAGTGCTTTGCTTGCCATAATTCTTATTGTTGAATATCGTTTATGAGTTAAATTTTTTCCAACTGCAAAGTTACGAAATTTTTATAACTCCCCGGCGTTAATGTTAGCTAAATTCTGCCCATTTGGATTTGATGCCGGTGATGCCTGTGCGGAACGCAGCTTGATTTAGCGGATTTCATGAAGATAAACGGTTCGAAAGCCTTGCCGATGTCGCGGCCTGGAACTCAGCCTACTTTACGCGGTCGGGATTCTTTGCAATGAATTCCTTCCACGATTTCGGACCTGCAGACAGGTTCGGGCGCGAAGACTCGTAGAAATGACACAACGCCGCCCCGAGCGCATCGGTTGCATCGAGAGCCTCGCCGTCGAGTCGCTCGCGGGGAATGTTGAGAATGCGCCGCAGCATCTCCTGCACTTGCTCTTTTGAGGCCGCACCGTTGCCGGTAATGGCCATCTTGATTTTGCGCGGCTCATATTCGGTGATCGGCACGTCGCGGCTCAGAGCTGCAGCCATGGCCACACCCTGAGCCCGGCCGAGTTTGAGCATGGACTGCACATTTTTGCCAAAAAACGGGGCCTCTATTGCCATCTCGTCCGGGAGATATTGTTCCACGAGTCCCTGCACGCGGTCGTAGATACGTTTCAACCGCAGATAATGGCTCTCGAATCGGCTCAGTTTTATGACTCCGAGAGCCACACATTGCGGCTGCCCGGCCTTTATGCCGATGATGCCGTAGCCCATGACGTTCGTGCCGGGGTCGATGCCGATAATGATTCTGTCCAAAATGAATGTCTGTTATCAGGCGTTTGGAATAATCTCCATCAGGGTAGAGAAATGGGTGTAGTTGTTTGCGCCGAGCTTCTTAAGAAGCTCGGCACCCATGGGCTCGAGAACTTCCAGGCGGAATGTCTCGGCCGACGCGGCGTTGGCAAATGGTGTCTGTACCGCCAGGCGCACCACGCTCTCCTCAGCCGGCATACGCAGGAACATCGGAGAGCCGTTGCCGGCGGCTTGACATGCAGGAATCCAACGTTCAGTCAGGGTCACCATTACGGTTTTCTCTGAGGCGGGAGAGCAGAAGAAGCTGGTGTTCAGAAGTGTCTTCATGCAGTTTCAAGCAGGCGGCTCTCTTCGGCCAGACGGCGCATGTTGCGAAGGGCGTAGCGCATGCGGCCGAGAGCGGTGTTTATGCTTACGCCGGTCTTGTCGGCTATCTCCTTGAACGACATGTCGCGGTAGATACGCATCATAAGCACCTGGCGCTGAGCCTTGGGGAGCTCGCGCACGAGGCGGCGCAGGTCGCGGGTCAGCTGGGTCTGCACGAGGGCGTCCTCGATCGACTCCTCGCAAAGATTGCGGTCATTGAGCAGGTCGCGGTCTTCGTCAGCGTCGTTGCTGACAGTATTCTCGGCCTTGGATCGGCGATAATGGTCAATCACGAGGTTGTGGGCCACGCGGTTGAGCCATGCGCCGAACTTGCCGTTGTCTTCATAACGGCCCTGGCGTATGACTGTTATTGCCTTGACAAACGTTTCTTGAAAGATGTCGTTTGCAAGGTCTTCGTCTTTTACGGTGTGGAGGATATAGTTAAACACAGGCTTCTCATATCGGTTGAGAAGTGCGTCGAAAGCCATGTTGTCACCGTTAGCATAAGCCTGCACCAACTCTTTGTCGGTGAGCTTAGTCATTGTTTGCTGCATTGCGTCTATGTCTCTTATTTGTTAATTAGAGTAGCAGTTGGCGATAGGCAATGTGCGGTGTTAAATGGTTATTATAATATGAATGTTTCAGAGTTATATATGTGCAAAGGTACAAAAAAAGTTATATCGGTGCAAGTATTTTGCAACATTTTTACGTTATTGGGTGTTAATATGGCATAAAATTTATACATTTTAGTTGTTTATACTATGAAAAAAATCCTTTTAGCTCTAATGGTGCTCGTAACGGCTTCGATAGCCGCCGGCGCACAGGAAGTTGCCATCAGCTATGGCGCCTACACTCAGATGGATGCAATGAACTGTCATAAAGGCTTCAGTGACGTCAATACGGCCTGGGGCTCGGTCAACATCAGTCTTTACATCCCTGTCGCCAAGGGTATTAAGATCGGCCCCAGCTACTCTTATTCGAGTGCGTTTACTCCTGCAGCCGACTATGTAATTGATGATTTCCCTGAACTCGGCGTTTATTCGCTCAAAAGCAAAGTGGGCTATCACACCCTGATGCTGAACTGCAAAGCTGACTATTACAAAAACAGCATAGTGAAGCTATATGGTCATGCAGGCGTCGGCGCCGTTATCAGTCACATGATGCCTAAAGGCAAAAGTTCCTATAACAAGGGTTACTTTGCCTTCCAAATCAACCCGATTGGCGCGGAAGTTGAATTTCTTCCGGGTGCTGCGATTTTCGGAGAACTCGGTTTCGGAGCCCAGGGCCTCATTCAGGTTGGCGCGAAATACGCCTTCTGAGCGTCCTGACCTCAGAAATATCCGCAAAAACATACGTTGCCTCGGTGAGAATAGTCTCCCGGGGCAATGTTGTGTATAATCCCCAGACCTCGCATCCGGCGGAGCGTCCGGCACGGATTCCCTGGAGAGAATCTTCGACCACAACGCAGCGTCCCGGTTCTTTGCCAAGCCTGCGTGCCGCGAGAATATATCCCTCGGGGTCAGGTTTTCCCCTGCTGACCATCGAGCCGTTGACTATGGTCGCGAAGTGGCGTCCAAAGTCAGGATACTGGCGGAAAAGCTGCTCCATTTTCTCGGGGTTCGATGATGTCACCAATACTGCCGGTATGCCTTCGGCAGCAAGGTCTTCGAGAAATTCAACCGTGTCGGGAAACATCGGGTAGACCAAATGGCTATCGAAATCAAGAATTCGTTTCATGATATCTTCGCGATCTTCTGGGCGAAAGAGTTTCATGATGCTATCGAGGTTGGTGCCCTTTATTGAGCGGGCAAAGTCCTCGATGCCTGTAGGATATAGCTTCTCCGTCTTCTCCCAAAAGGCGGTGTAGAGGTTCTCGCTATCGATCAAGACGCCATCGAGATCAAACAAAATAGCGTCGGGACAATAGTTCATTTTTCGGTTATCTCCCATACGTAGAGCCGATCGCTTAATCTGACTTTTTCAGGTACTTTTATGGCAAAAACATCGCCTTTGCGTGCAGTGGTGACGGGGCCGTTGTCAAGATGAATCTCTTCGACTTTCACCATAAGCGCGCCGGTTGTGGGTCCGATTATAACCACTTCGTCACCAACACTTACTTCGCTGGCCTCGAGAAGGAACTCACCGACTCCGAGCCTGGAGAAATACTTCGTGCATTTTGCGGCATAGCGCTTGGTGCGGGTGGCCGAGGAGCCATAGCGTCCGCTCCACTCGCCGAGGCGCTGGCCGAGATAATAACCGTCCCAAAATCCGCGGTTAAAAATGCGGCTCAGGCGTTCGTTCCAGCCTGCGACTTTCTCGGCGTTGAAGGTGCCGTCGCAAGTCGCGAGAATCGCTTCGTTGTAGCAGCCGACAGCCTCAGATACGTATTCGGGGCCGCGGGCACGCCCCTCAATTTTCAGCACTCTGACTCCGGCCTCGACCATGCGGTCAAGAAAGTGAATGGTCTTGAGGTCTTTGGGCGACATTATATATTGGTCATCGATTTCAAGCTGCGCACCGGTCTCGTTGTCGGTGACGGTGTAGCCTCGGCGACATATCTGGGCGCATGCTCCGCGGTTGGCCGAGGTGTTGCGTTCGTGAAGACTGAGGTAGCATTTCCCGGACACGGCCATGCAGAGCGCGCCATGACAGAACATCTCTATTTTCACCGGTTCTCCTTTCGGGCCGCAAATCGGGTCTGACTGGATGGCGTCATAGATGTTGCGGACCCGGTCGAGGCTCAGCTCCCTGGCGAGCACGATGGTGTCGGCCCATTGGGAGTAGAAGCGGGCAGCTTCGGTGTTGGATATGTTGGCCTGGGTGGATATATGCACTTCAACCTCTTGGCTGCGGGCATATAGGATTGCGGCAATGTCAGATGCGATTATGGCTGATATGCCGGCACACTTGGCGGCGTCGACGATGCCGCGCATGGTAGGCAGGTCGCCGTCGTAGAGTATTGTGTTGACAGTCAGATACGTCTTGACACCCGCGGCGGAGCATTCAGCCGCTATCAGGGCAAGATCGTCGATGGTGAAGTTGACGGCCGCACGCGAGCGCATGTTGAGGCCCTGGATACCGAAATAAACCGCATCGGCACCGGCGTGGATTGCCGCACGCAAAGACTCCCATGAGCCTACGGGCGCCATAATTTCAAAGTCGCTGCGTTGCATGCCTCCTTATTTCTCTCGTTTGTTATAACCGATAATGTTTATGTCACCGCTGAGTTTATACTCCTTATCGTCAGCGCCGCGGGCCCTGATAACGTAGAAATAAACTCCGGATGGTGCGAGTTTGCCGCGAATTTTGCCGTCCCAGCCTTGCGAGGGGTCTGTCAGGTGTTTGATGAGTTTGCCGTTGCGGTCAAAAATATGACAATCAAACTCTATTATCGATTTGTAGCTTACGCGCCATTCGTCGTTTACCCCCTCCGAAGCCCCGGGCGAGAATGCGTTGGGGCATTTCAGCGATGACTCGCCGATATAGACGTTATATGTATCGCTTTCCCACTCGCATGAGGCATTGTCGTTGGCAATGAGCAGGCGAACGTAGGTTGTGCCTTGTTCGCGGAAAGTATAGGTGAATTCCGTCTCGGAAAAGCGCAGGAACGTCTGATTGAATTCAGGGTCGCGGGCAAGTTCCCATTCATGGTATATTGCGGCATCAGATATTGATGCGCTGAATGTAATCTCTGCCGGTCCGGATCCTCCGAGGGCGGTGTCGTCCTTGATTTCATTTAGAACTTCGCGGTTTGACTGCGTGGCTTTGGTGTGGCCTTCAACTGCCGTCGGGTCATATATAGGAGATGAGATAGACCGTTCCTCGCCCCAGGCGCGTGCGAATTTATCGCCGGATAGAGTAAATTCCGTCTGACATAATGGCGGAGTGCAATGGATGTTCTCCGACAGGGACGCGAACGTTTCGGTTGTTTCCGTCTCCTTGTAGGCGAATTCGTTGTCGTCGAACTGCAGAGTGCGGTAGGTCAGCGTGAATTCGCGGTCGATAACATGCGGCGCACCGTTAATGCTATAATAAGTAAATGCCTCTCCCATGCCGTCGAGTTCCAACCATGTGGTCGCGCAGTCGGTTTGTGGCGAAAGCACCAATTCGGCGAGATAAGTGTGGGTAGCACTCCAGTCAATGACCCAAAAATATGAAGATGAATTGCCGTCGGTAACGATATAGCCCATGTTGCCTTCGAGAGTCGTCAGGGTACTGACATTTCCCAATTGGGAAGAAGCGACGTCCTGAGCATAACCGCCTCCGAGCGCACTGAAGCGTTGCCATGTCACCCGGTTGCCCGAGGTTGAGGTGTAGGAGGCTTTGACGCCTGACACTCCGTTAAGTACATAGACCATATTCAATCCCGAACCATTGGCCGGAGTTTCGGTTAATGCCGATAGGGCATTTCCGCTGAAACTGAGTTCAGAGGCAAGTGCTGGCAGGGGAATGAGTGCGAGAATTGCGGCGATGCCGCGGAAGCTCATCGGCGACATACCCAGGCGTCGGGAAAGCGCGAGGAGAACCCGCTGATTGTTGCTGCGGCAGCACGTGCGTCCTCCGGAGTGGAGCCTTCGGCTGCGTAGACGCGAAACTTATTGCCGCTCTGAATGATTTCAAGCGAAGGTATGCCGGTTTCGGCAATATACTCTTCAGCCTTTGCCCGGGTAGGAAGCGAGCCGACCACTATGACGTAGGGCTGCGGAGTCTTGATTGCGGGCTTCTCTTTTATGGATATCATCCCTGTCGACGGAGCTGTTGCAAGATTGAGAATCAATCCGGAGGGTTCCGGCATAGGCTCGAATTCCGGCTCTTCGGGAGCGGTGAACATCGGAGCTGCGAGCGAAGCATGATGGGCAGTGTCGATATCGATAGGAGTTGACAATGAGAAGCCGAGCACACTGAGAATGGCAACTGCCGCTGCAACGCGCAGCCATCGCAGGCGCAGAGGTAACCTCACAACCGCAACGGCTCTGTCTTCCTCGCGGTCTGTTGTAACTTCGACGGCAGAGGCCGGTTTAACAATATTGACCGAAGGCATTGCTATCCATGCTGCTCCCGGCATGAAATCAAGGCGCCCTCCCGAACGGCGACGGAGCATGCCGACGTGGGCAATGCTTACGGCCCCTTCGGTGCGCAGGCGACGCCGGAGGAGGTCAATCTCTGCGGCAACCTTTTCGCGGGCCTGGACGAAGGGGATGCGAAGCCGACGGCTCACGGAAGTTGCAAGCAGGCCGTCATCATGGGTCATCGCAGGGTTGAAAGTGATTTCGCGAGCAGGTGGAAGCAGCACATTTTCCGACACCAAAGCTTCACGTCGGGTTGCCACGAACGCGCCGATGCCCGGAACGATTACGCAATCGTTCCGGCGCAACAACGTGGCAATATGTTGACTGATAGTGTCGGTCATTTTGGAGATGAGCTTTCAGTTTCCGCAAAGTTACGAAATTTTCCGTTGTCCGACAAAATTATTTCAGCACTTTGTGTCCATTTTCTATGTAGATTCCTCGGGCGGGCGAAGTTACACGACGGCCGAGCAGGTCATATACCGAAGGCTTCTCATTCCGGACGACTAATGAAACCTCATCGATGGAATCCATCTCGCCGAAAATAATCTTCAGCACGTCGCCGTCGGCGAGGGTGGGGCAGTAGTTGAACCCTCCGGGCTCCGGCTCCATGGCAACGTCGTTGAGAAAGACGTGGGCTTCAACAGGGCCTCCGGTCTCGAAGCGGAATCGGTTGTCACGTAAATCGAAGAGTAATTCATTCGTGCCCTCATGCAGGCCTTCGATTACCGACATGTCCGCGCGCTTGGCGGCGAAATATCCTTCGGCGGCAGCGAGGTTCGAGAGTATTATGGTGGCTTTTTTGTCGCGTAAGAATTTGGCGGTTGTGACGGTGATGACGTCGTTGTCGATGAGCTGGCCGATACGTACAGGAATAATTTGCAGGTCTTCCACATCATAATTGTCGTTATTGACGCTCAGAGTGTTGATATAGTATCCGTCGGCAGGGATGAGGCTGACAATGGGAGTGTTGCGTGTGACCTCGATGACGTTGTCGCCTGTCTTGAGGCCGGTGAACTCGTCGTTGTTGTTGCTATGTCCGCGATATACTTTTATATGCTCGGGTGAGTCGATGTTAATTATCATGGCGAACACGGCATATTTCTGCACCGATACTGACAGTGATGTAGATTCTGTGATTAGAAGGGTTGTCTTTGAGGTGAACATCTGAGTCTCGCCGTTGACCATGAAGCTCAGGACCTCATATTCATTCAGATTGCCATATACGGCAAGTTCGCTGCCGCATTTTACCGAAAAATTCTCGTCTTTCCAATTAAATACTGGCTTGCCGTCGACGTCTACTCCTGTGATGAAATCTTCGGCACCATATCCCTCGACATGGAAAGTGACAAAACAATCCTCGTCGGGATATGCGGCAACTATGTCAACCACATCGCCATCGGCAACGAGGATGCGATAGCGATAGTCGGTTGTAAACACTTCTTCGCCCTTGCTAACGCGGTAAAGCGGCTTCCCTACAGGTTCGATTTCGATTTCATTTTCAGTTTCGGGGTTGAATTTAACAGTGTTGCTCCCGGCTTGAAGTTCTATTTTTTCGCCGCCGCGAGTGACGATTGCGCGCTCGGGATTATCAATGTTAATGGCGAAATTGCGTATATTTCTTATTCACCGGGCATAAAAATCGCGATTTTTTATGTAACTTTGCGCAGATATTTAACCACAATTCACAATATAAATTAAACATATGAAAAAAGTAACCAAAATTTTGAGTGTCGCCGGACTTAGCGGTGCACTTCTGCTCTCGAGCTGCGGCTCCATGACTAATCTCGGCAAAGGCGCTGCAATCGGCGGCGCCGGCGGTAGCGCTGTCGGTGCTGGTGTCGGTGCACTCATAGGTGGCGGCAAAGGTGCCGGCATCGGTGCGGCTATAGGCGCTGCAGTCGGTGCGGGTGCCGGCATGCTGATTGGCAAAAAAATGGATGACCAGGCCAAGCAGCTCCGCGAGATTGAAAACGCAAAAGTCGAGGAGGCAACCGACCAAAACGGTTTGAAGGCTATTCGTGTGACTTTTGACGGAGGTATTCTTTTCCCGACCAACGGAACAACCCTGAGCTCCGCAGCACGCACTGACCTCAGCCAGTTCGCAACGAGCCTCATCCAGAACCCTGAAACCAACGTGCAGGTCTATGGCTACACAGACAACACCGGTGGCATGGAAGTTAACCAGCGTGTCAGCACGGGCCGTGCGGATGCCGTGCGCAGCTATCTCGTCAGCGGCGGAGTTGCTGCTGATCGCATCTCGGCGGTCGGCCTGCCGATGCAGAACTACATTGCCAGCAACGAAACCGCCGCAGGCCGCGCACAGAATCGCCGCGTTGAAATCTTCATCTCCGCCAACGAGCAGATGATTAAACAGGCCGAAGCCGAGGCCGCTCAGCAGGGCTACTGATGATCGAATCACAAAATCTGATGAAAATAATCGAGCAGGCTAAGGATAACCTCGGCCTGCCCGATTGCTTTCCGGGGCTTTATAATCCCATCCGTTATACTCTTGAGGCGGGGGGCAAGCGACTGCGTCCGCTCCTTTGCCTGGCGAGTTGTCAGGCGTGTGGCGTAAATCCCGAGGAAGCTGTCAATCAGGCATGGGGCATCGAGATGTTTCATAATTTCACGTTGCTCCATGATGATGTCATGGATCGCGCTGATGTTCGTCGTGGACGCCCTACGGTTCACCGCAAGTGGAATGAGGCCACGGCCATTCTTAGCGGGGATACGATGCTGACGCTTGCAACCCGACTGATTGCCCGTTGTCCGGCTGAAAAGCTTCCCGAGATGTTGAGGCTCTTCAACGATACGGCCATTAAAATCTATGAAGGCCAGCAGATGGACATGGACTTCGAGTCGCGTACATCTGTCAGCGCCGATGAATATCTCGAGATGATTCGGCTGAAGACGGCGGTGTTGCTTTCCTGCGCAGTTGAGGCCGGAGCTCTGATGGCGCATGCCGGCGAGTCAACCCGGCGGGCTCTCAGCAATTGGGCCGAGAATACCGGCATGGCTTTCCAGCTGCAAGACGATTATCTCGACACATTCGGCAATTCGGAAACTTTCGGCAAGATTCCGGGTGGCGACATTCTCAACGATAAAAAAACCTGGCTTCTGATCACCGCTCTTAACGAAGCCCCCGAGGCTATCGGCTCTCTGCTTGGCGGCGAACGCAGTCAATCAAAGATCGATGCGGTGAAAGTTGTCTATATCACTCTAAATCTTCCCTCGCGCCTGCGTCAACTGATGGACCGATATGCGACACTTGCTGACGAGGCTATTGCCGAGGCAAATATACCACAAGTCGATCGCGATTGGTTTACAGAACTATCAGCGTCGCTGCTTGTCCGCACGTTTTAGTCTCACCGAGGCATCAAGTTCCGGGAAATTCAATTTCAGCACACCTAACGTTTCATCATGCTCGGCGAAATGCTCGCCGGGCATTTCTCGTCCCGTGGCATCGTACCACTGTAGTTTGCTATAGCCATCAAATCCGGTAGGAATCAGCCGTCCTTTAAGCATTCCCGGCAACCATGAGCCGGGATTAGTGGTTGCTCCGGCAATATAGATAAGGTCGTTGCCGATTTGAGCAAGAACATACTTCCCTCCGACAACAGCGGTTTTCGGATCGGTGGCACGGTCAAGATATTCCCAGCGTGGGGCATTGGCAAGTTCTTCTGCTGAATAGTCGGTCATGAGTCGCGCAAAAGCGTTGTCGTTGGTTTCAATAATGACATCTTGAATTATTATGTTTCCCCCGCCAATCGGGCGGACAGTTATTATTCCTGTAGGGCTGGGAATGGAGTCTGTGACCATATACTCGTCGAGTTTACGCTCTCCGGCAAGGATATGGACTTTACCGTCCGCTTGCCATTCTATGGCGATTGAATTGAATTTGCCGTCTGTATTTATATTTTTGTATATCTGCGATTTTAAGGTTCCATATTCAAGCATTACTTTACCGTTGCTGATTCCGTCGACAAAGTTTCGGTTGTCGAATGTGAGAGCAATCGTGACGCCGGGCCATCCGATTTGCCACCCTGCGAAACGCCCTTCGCCCACTCGGGTCAACGGATGGGCGACGCGGGCCTCGACGGCGATAATTTCTCCTGCAGGAGGAACGGCGACACTGTCGGCGGTAAAGTAACGCAGTTTCGCATGCGAAGCCATAGCCGTCAGGAGCATGAATATGATGATATATCTGCGCATGTGCTGACAAAGGTACGCAAAAAATTCGTAACTTTGCAGCCGATTATGGAAAAGGATTCTCACATATTTAGAAATCTCTTCCTGACCTTTGCCAAGATTGGCGCCTTTACATTCGGCGGCGGTTGGGCAATGATAGCCATCATGGAACGCGAAATAGTTGACAATCACGGGTGGTTGACGAAGGAGGAGTTTATGGATCAACTTGCCGTGGCGCAGTCGCTGCCGGGCATTCTCGCCGTGAACATTTCAGTTGCGGTTGGCGATAAAATCGCAGGCACGAAAGGCACCGTTGTTTCGGCCCTCGGGACTATCATGCCGTCGTTTTTAATCATTCTCGCTATCGCGATTTTCCTTACTCCGGATATTATTAAGAATAACCCGACGGTTGCGGCAGTGTTCCGCGGAATCCGTCCTGCGGTTGTCGCGTTGATTCTTGCGCCACTTGTCACCAACTGGAAGCGTGCCGGAATTACCTGGAAAACGGCAATAATTCCGGTTGGAGCAGCACTTTTAATTTGGAGCGGTATTCCGTTCGTTTCCAATCCGATACTTTATATTATTCTCGGCATTGCCGGCGGATGGTGGTTCCTCGGCCGCAGGTCTGAATCAAATGGAAAGGAGGATGCGGCATGATTTATCTCAGACTGATATGGTCATATATTAAAATCGGCATTTTCGGTTTTGGAGGCGGGTATGCGATGTTAACCCTGATTGAACGGGAAATCGTTGGCAATGGATGGCTTACATCAACCATGTTTACCGACATCGTTGCTATTTCCCAAATGACCCCCGGGCCGATAGGTATCAACTCTGCGACTTATATCGGATACATAGCTCCGGGAACTGTCTCTCCGCAGTTCGGAAGCCAGCTATGGGGCCTGTTCGGTTCGGTTCTTTGTACTCTCGCGGTGGTGCTCCCGAGCTATCTGCTTGTACTCTACACCTCACACTTTATACGTCGCCATAAGGATAGTCTTGCAATCCGGGGAATTTTCAAAGGTTTGCGTCCTGTGACAATCGGACTCATTGCCTCAGCGGCGCTTTTGCTGATGAACGGAGATAATTTCGGCACAGAGTTCACTGACATTTGGAAAAGCGTTGCCATCTGTGCCGGCGCATTCGTTGCGACTTATTTTGCAAAAATTCACCCGATACTTGTCATCTGTTGTGCCGGACTCGTTGGCTTTTTGATTTACTGACATGACTTATAAAGAGACTCTCGACTGGTTATTCGACCGGACCACAGTCTACGAACGTGACGGTACTGCCGCATATAAACCGGGACTCGAAACAATCAGCCGTCTTTGTGAGTGGCTGGGTAATCCCCAGAAAAAACTCCGTTGCGTCCATGTTGCCGGAACCAATGGCAAGGGCTCCACGTCGAGTTTGATTGCTGCGATAATGCAGTCCGGCGGCCTGCGCACGGGGCTATATACCTCGCCTCATCTCGTTGACTTCCGGGAGCGTATCCGAGTTGACGGTGAAATGATCTCAGAAGCCGAGGTCATTGACTTTGTGGAGCGTTGGCGTTCCTCAGGTCTTGCCCTTCATCCGTCGTTTTTTGAACTGACGACTGCGATGGCATTTGAGTGGTTTGCCAAGCGCGGTGTAGATCTCGCTGTTATCGAGGTCGGACTGGGCGGCCGTCTGGATTCGACCAATATAATCGCTCCGATGGTCAGCATTATCACGAATATTTCGCTTGACCACACCGCTTTACTCGGAACAACAGAGGCCGAGATTGCTGCTGAGAAGGCGGGAATTATCAAGCCGGGAGTGCCTGTGGTTGTCGGATATGCGCCTCGACCGGATGTACGTGCTGAGTTTGAGTTGCGGAGCGATAACGTCATATACGCGCCGGAAATTAAAGCTATTGAACAACCTGACGGTACATGGCGTTTCCCCGACTACGGTATTCACTGCTCGCTTAGAGGCGCATTCCAGCCGCAGAATGCCTCTACTGTGTTGACCGCATTGCAATTCCTCCCGGAAGTAACGTCCGATGCTATTGCCGCCGGGTTTGAGCATGTGGAGACGCTGACCGGATTGCGCGGGCGGCTGACCGTTCTCGAGAACGAACCGATCAGAGTTGTGTATGACACGGGGCATAACCCCGGCGCCTGGGAGTATCTTGGTCGCGAGCTTGAAAGAATGCCGCGTCCGCTTACCGTAGTATGCGGTTTTGCCGCAGATAAGGATGTTGATCTGATTTTGAAAAAGATGCCTGCCGACGCCTATTATATATTCTGCAAGCCTTCGAGTCCGCGCGGAATGGCTGCCGAGGAGCTGAAGAGGCGTGCAGCGGGACTTGTCGGCGAGATTGTCAGTGACGTGAAAGAGGCATTTAGGCGTGCAAAAAAAATTACCCCCGACGGAGGGTCAATTTTCATCGGAGGCAGTAATTTCGTTATTGCCGATTTGCTTATCTGATTGTTGCAAGTCCTCCTTTGGAGGTTTCTTTATAGATTGACGGCAGGTCGTGGCCGGTCTGCTTCATTACCTCGACTATGCGGTCAAAGGATACGGAATGACGACCGTCGGAAAACGCCGAGTAAAGGTTGGCGTCGAGCGCTCGGGCCGCAGCATAGGCATTACGTTCTATACAGGGAATCTGCACCAGGCCGCAAACCGGGTCGCATGTCAGGCCGAGGTGATGCTCAAGACCCATTTCCGCGGAGTATTCAACCTGGCGCGGGGTGCCTCCGAAGAGTTGGCTGGCAGCTGCCGCCGCCATTGCGCAGGCAACGCCGACTTCGCCCTGGCATCCCACTTCGGCGCCGGAAACCGAGGCATTGTGTTTAACGACATTGCCGAATAGTCCTGCCGTTGCCAATGCTCGCAGAATTCGCTGTTCGCTGAAGCCTTTAGAGGTATGAAGATGGTAGAGCACGGCTGGAAGAACGCCGCATGATCCGCAGGTAGGTGCGGTGACAATCTTGCCGCCGGCAGCATTTTCCTCGCTGACTCCGAGGGCATAAGCATAGACCAGACCACGGGATTTCAGTGAGGCATTATAGCCCGAGGCATGCATATAGTAGCTCGTTGCTTTTCGGGCAACGCCGAGGCCGCCGGGCAGTACGCCTTCGTTCTCTATGCCACGCATCACGGCATTTTTCATGGTGTCCCATACCTTTGCGAGGTAGTCCCATATAGAGGAATCCTCACATTGGTCGACATACTCCCAAAAAGAATGGCCGGTAGTATCACACCACTTCAGTATGTCGGAAATCGTTGTCATGTCATAGACGGCTTCTGCGCTGCGGCGGGATTCGCCTTCAGACAGGACGTCGCCGCCGCCGATGGAGTATTGTGTTATCTCTTCAAGTATCGTCCCATTGGAATCTAACGCCGTGAACTTCATTCCGTTAGGATGAAAGGGGAGGAAGATCTCAGGCTGCCACTCTATTTCTACGGGTGCAATCGGGGTCAGAACGTTTTCGATAGCTTTATCGGTCAGGTGCCCTTTGCCTGTGGCGGCGAGAGAGCCGTAGAGGGTCACTTTGAACCCGGCGGCTTCGGGGTGCGATTTGCCGAATTTTTTTGCTGCATTGCGCGGACCCATCGTGTGTGAACTGCTGGGCCCGTAGCCAATCTTATAAAGTTGCTTAATTGATTCCATCGGGTGCAAAGTTACGAATTTTTACGTGCATCTGACAGTTGTTGCAGTCAAAATCGAGCGTCAAAGCCGGAATTTTTTCTGCGCGTAGTTCCAGATTGCGTGGCAATGTGCGTCCGGCCTCGGTTTTCAAGCATGCTCCGAGTTCGCGGCGCAGGCAATAGCGGGTCGTCATCACCGTTGTCGCTCCCATGCCCGGTTTATCAATCTCCATTGCCGCTTCAACATTGCCTGTGACTCCGTGGTCGCGATATACTGCGAGCGCCGGGGTATTCGCAACGTTGTCATGGAAGGTCAAAGAATTACCATCAGGCCATTTGGCATCGAAATTCTCGCGCAAGCGGAGCGGACGGTTGAAGCGGGCGGCACGTCCGCAGTCAAGTTGCTCAACGAGTTTGCGGCGGAGGTCAGCGAGTATGGATGCGGGAATGAATTTGTCGGCTATACGGTCATCGAGGTTTTCAAGCCGGTATATGGTGTCGCCGAGTTTGCCGAGGATTTTGCGGTGCGTATCGCCTTGTGGCGAATTTGCCGCGGCAATCTCGGGCAACTCGGCAACAACCGCCGTGCGGTTATCGGCTTCAAGTATTACTTTGGCCTTATGGCTTCGAAGTGTCATCCTAAGAGGAATATATCTGACGGCATATTTGGCAACGGAAAGAGTGTCGGCAAAACCTTTGTCGAAGTTTCGGCGTAACGTAGCCCCCGGATGTAGGGTTGTAAGCGGCTCGTTTACGTGAATTATGTTCGGTTGCTCAAATCGGTTGATTCGGAACCCCACAGTCTTTTCTCCGGCAGTATAATTCAACCCGTCGCCGTTGGCAAGCGGCTCAAACACCTTTTTGAGATAAATCGTTTTTCCTTTTACGGCCGAGACGGTTGCGACCGGGTGGCCGAGACTCTTCGGGGATGAGAAGTTGGCGAGCGAACCCTTGGGCGGCATTCCTCCGAAGAGGAAGTGGCGCGTGAAGCCTCGGTTAAAGCTACGGTTGACGTCGGGAGTGAATGAGCGTTCGACCCGGCCGTCAGACGTTCGGCTGACGCCTATTCTGCGTAATTCGCAGTCATATGCGCTGACAACGTTCTTGACATAGTTTTCATCCTTCAGCCGCCCTTCGATTTTCAGCGAGGAGATACCTGCGCCAATCAGTTGTTCGAGGTCGTCAAGTCGGTTGAGGTCACGGAGCGAGAGCAGATGCTTGTCCCGCATGATGATCTTGCCGTCTGAGTCTGTGAGGTTGAAGGGCAGGCGGCATATCTGGGCGCATTCACCACGGTTGGCCGAGCGACCGCCACACATTAGTGATGCCCTGCAGTCTCCGGAGTAGCTGACGCATAGGGCACCGTGGACAAACGCCTCGAGCGGCACATTGACAACCCGGTGCATTTCACGTATTTCGTCGAGCGACAGTTCACGAGGCAATACGAGTTGCGAAAAACCGAGTTCCTGCAGGAAACGCGCTTTTTGCGGCGTGCGTATATCGCACTGCGTAGAGGCGTGGAGCGCAATCGGCGGAATGTCAAGACGCAGGATTCCGAGGTCCTGAACTATCAGCGCATCAACTTCTGCGCGATATAGTTCAGCGACCAGTCGTTCAATGTCGCGTAACTCATTTTCATATATCAGAGTATTGAGCGTCACGTAGACACGTGCATTGTACTGATGTGCATACTCACACACCGAGGCGATATCAGCCACGGAATTGGCTGCGGCGGCACGGGCACCGTGGCTTGACGCTCCGATATATACGGCATCGGCGCCGCAACGGAGCGCCGCTATGGCAACGTCGGCATTCCTGGCGGGTGCCAGCAGTTCAATCGAATATTGCCGGGTCTGAGACATAGATTGAGTCAATTTGTTCGTCAAGAGCATCATAGAGTTGCTGAAGGCGGTCAAAGGATATACTTGGTATAACCTCTTTCGCCGGGGCTCCTTTCTGGCTTTTGGGGTCGGTGTCAATAACGCATCCGCTGCTATGGTAGGCGTTGCGCCAATATTTATCGCTAAGAGCGGTTTCTATAACACCTCGCGAACTCGACGCGTGAATCATTCTGTTGTCGCCGATATAAAGGCCGACATGGTTGATGCGGGATCTGTTTTTGCCGGTGGTGAAAAAGACGAGATCGCCGGGCTTCATGCGGTCAAATTTAACGGGGCGCGAGTATTCATGTTGCATTGCGCTCGAACGCGGCAGCTTCAGATCGTAGACGCCAAGAAACAATTCCATAATCATGCCTGAGCAATCAGTCCCTTTTTTGCGGGTATGGCCGCCGTAGACGTAGGGCGTTCCTATCCATGTGCGTGCCCGGCGGATGAGTTCCGAAACCTGCTTGTCGGTTGATGGGACAACGCGGACAACCGTTTCGTTATTATTGCCGTTAGGTTTGGAGGTCACTGCCCTCTTTGAAGAGCATGAGCCAAGAGCCAACGCGATAATAATCAGCAGCGGGAAACAAATTCTTTTCATTTCACCATCCTCCGGATGCGCCGCCACCGGCCGTGGTTCCTCCGCCGAAAGAGCCTCCTCCGAATCCTCCGCCACCGCTGCGACCGCCTCCACCTCCGCCGATAATTATGACCGGCATGACTTTCGGAAGCGTAATGTATTGGTTGTCATCGAAACCGCAGTTTAGACACCGGCTTTGGATTACCCGCGTTCCGGTTCGGAATTCGGTCGGCTGCACGGTTGTGCGTGCGCTTACAACGCGCATTGTGCGTGCGTGACATACTGGACATTCCGTAAATGCCGACGATTTTTGAATGTAGGGGATAATCTCTGTTTCTCCGTCTTTAGGGCAGCGCCAAACGTCATAGTCAATCGCACCGACTTTCTCCTCAATGTCTTGCGAACGTGTGAGATAGTCGTTATCATGTTCTTCGTCGATAAGCGTCATGCGTGTTCCGCAGTCGGGACACAGGTGTTTGCCGTAACGGAGACGATGGCGCCATATTGCAAGCGGAATCAGCGCAATAAGCGGCATCCCGAGTCCAAGAAATGATGCAAATAGCAGAGGTGAGAACAGAGTGTTCGCTTTCAGGTACTTGTCATGGCGAGTCAGTTTCGATGAGGTGAGCATTGTGGCGACAACGAAGCCAAGACATATCAGAGTGACAACACCGCAAAGCCACAGGTACAGACCGAACATATCCATATCCGACGAACGGTTCTCACCGTCATTGTTGGCATATTTGCTCATAATCTCCTCGCGGGCTTCCGGTGTGGATAGGATGCCGGAGATGTCGGCGAGGGCTCCGAGGGTCCCTCCGTCGTAATCACCCCGGCGGAAGCGCGGAGTTATATTAGCGCGGATAATTGAGCCTGCAAGGCCGTCGGGAATCAAACCTTCGATTCCGAGGCCGGTGCGTATGACTACCTGACGGCGGTCTTTGGCAATCAACAGTAACAAACCGTTGTTCTTATCCTTTTTGCCGACTCCCCAACTGCGGAAAAGCTCGGTTGCGAACTCGTCGATGTCATTGTCTATATCGTCGACAGCAACGCATACAACCTCGGCCGACGTCTGTTGCATAAGTTGCTTAAGCATGGCATTGGCCTGAGCTTCGGCGTCGGGTGATAGAATGCCGTCGGGATTGGTTACGAAACGCGTGCTGTCGGAAAGATGAACATTCGGAATGTCTTTGACCGAGTAAGTGGCAGCCGTCACTGCGACGAAGTATAGCAGCGTGCTGAGAATGGAGAGTAAACGTTTCTTTATCATACTGCAGGAAGGGTTTGGCCATTCAGTCGGCGATAAAGGTCCAGTGCGTAAACATCTGTCATAGATGCAACATGGTCAACTGCGGCCTGAACTTTCGTGAAGAGGTCTGTTGAGTGAACGTCATACTGTTCCGGCACCTTGCTCAGAAGCAGGCGCGAATAGTTAAGTTCCGGAAAGCGTACGGCGTGGACCAGTTTCTCCATGAGGAACGTGATGATGCGGTTACCGGCGAGCTCGATGTCGACAACGTCAGGAGCAGAGTATATTTTTGCCCACGACACGCGATTGCACGCTTCATAAGCCTCACGTTCTTCAGGTCGTATGCGGTCGAGAAGCGCTCCCTCGAACGTCCCGTCGAGAATGGCATCTTCGTTGGCAAGAAACGTCTCGGCACAACACTCTATAAGGGTTCCGATGACGCATGAACGCAGATAGCCTACTTTTTCGTTAGGGTCGGCGATACGCTCCATAACCTCGAGCTTGTGACTGCGTTCTTCCGTTCTGAAAAAGCCGAGCAGTAGCTCCATCACCTCGTTGTGAGACAAAATTTTCAGCTTATGAGCATCTTCCAAATCCATGACTTCGTAGCAGATATCGTCGGCCGCCTCAACAAGGTAGACCAGCGGATGGCGGGCGTAGACCGCAAAATTCTCTGACGAAGGTTTACGCAGCATTTCAAGCTCCGTTGCTATTCGTTCGAAGCTCTCGCGCTCGGTGCAGAAGAAACCGAACTTGTTGGGCTTTAGCGCCGCTCGGCTCTCATAGGGATACTTGACAATGGAGGCGAGCATGGAATAGGTCATGGCAAATCCTCCGGGACGGCGTCCGTTGAACCTATGGGTCAATTGGCGGAAAGAATTTGCATTACCCTCAAAGTTGATGAGGTCAGACCATTGTTCGTCGCTAAGTTGTTGTTTTAGCGCCGCGCCCGGGCCTTCGGAGAAGAATGTTGAAATTGCTTTTTCGCCGCTATGGCCGAACGGCGGATTGCCGAGGTCATGGGCAAGACAAGCCGCAGCAACTATATCGGGGATGTCAAGGAGTTTATAACTCCGGGACTCGGATATGTATTTCTTCATCAATCCCCCGACAACCTCACGGGCTAAGGAGCGACCGACGCAAGCGACCTCAATGCTATGGGTCAAACGGTTGTGCACGAAGATGCTCCCGGGAAGCGGGAAGACCTGAGTCTTGTTCTGCAGGCGTCTGAACGGCGACGAGAAAACCAGACGGTCATAGTCGCGTTGAAAGTCGCTGCGCGTTTCGCTGCGGTTGTTATGATAGTTCTCGAGCCCGAAACGCTTGTCGGATATAAGTTTGTCCCACTGCATTTAAGTAGTTGTTGATTAGTGATGGAGGCGCCTGCGCTCCTGTGAGAGGCGTTCGCCGCAATATACGCCGAGGATTGTCAGCACACATCCGGCCAGCCCGACAATGCTCGTTTCCTGATGGAGCACGATGTAGCCGAAAATAAGGGTGACTATAGGCTGAAAATAAAGATAATTGCCGGCCTTGACGGCGCCTATGCGTGCAATGACCCAGGCCCATATGACGAACGCGAGCGATGAGGCGAAAAGCGCCAGAATCAGGAGGTTGACCCATACCTCCGTGCGGGTGAAAGTCTCCATTGTAATATGCGACGGTTCAAGCAGCAGGAAGGGTAGGGCGGTAATAAATCCGTAGAAGAACGTCTTGCGGGTCACCATGATGGCCGAGTAGAAAGCCTGCAATTTACGCAGTAGCAGGGCATATATGCTCCAGCAAACGGCTGCCATAAGGCTGAGACCGTTGCCGAGCAGCCCGTTGGGAGCGCCTGTTTCGGCTTCCTGATCTCCGCTGCTGCCTAAAATCACGAGCGTTACACCGACCATGGCTATCAATGAGCCGATTATAAATCCGCGCGTCGGTTTCTCGTCTTTATAAAGCAAGACTACGAGAAGAGCGTTGATGAGCGGTGTGGTTGACGTGATTAGCGAAACGTTGGTTGCGGATGTATATAGCAACGCTGCATTTTCGGTTACAAAATATACTGATCCACCACAGATTCCGCATAACATGAACAATAATTCATGTTGCAGCGTAATAGAGAAAATGCGGCGCCAGCTGAAAGCCATCAGAAGCGCGTATGCAATAATGCAGCGGAAAACGTAGACTTCTACCGGAGAGAAATCGTTGTCAAGAAGAACTTTGGTATTAACAAATGATATGCCCCAGGCGGTCACGGCAATGATTGCCGCGGCATGCACCCAAAGCATGGATGGTCGTTTGAATTTGTTATCGTTGACAACTTGCGCCATGTTTAACTTTTGTGACGCAAAGTTACGAAAATTCTCTTAAAAAAGGAAGATTTTGTAGCTTGTTCTCAGGTGTTGGCCGCTATCAATGCCGTTTATGTGGCGTCGGCCTGATACGTCACCGCCATACCCGACTGAATCGCAACTGCCAAGCCATGGTTCTATGGCCACAAACGGGCAGTCAGGACGCGCAATGGTCGGCGCCCATAGCGAGAGAACAGGCATATTGAACTCAACGCTCAGATATGGGGCGCGTTCTGAATCGAGCAGAGTGCACCGGCTGATTGCCTCCGATTCAATGACATAGGTGTCAATGTCGAAAGTCTTTGCCGTAATCGGCATCATTCCTTCGTTATCGAGCTGAAGTCTGACGGGGTGCTCGGCGTCGACGCATCCTTGTTCGGCAGGAATCAGGTAGTCTATCGGTTTGTCGGTGTTAAAGGTGAAATAGCCGTGCACCTCCTCGGCGGGGTCATAATCGGGAAGGAAGAAAGCGGGATGCGCGCCTATATCGAAAAACATCTCGTCGTCGCCCTGGTTCTGTACGAGCCATTCCACCTCGATGCCTGACACTTCCAGGCGGTAGGTCACGAACAGGAAGAACCTGAACGGAAACACAGTCAGTGTGTCGTCGTCCGAATGTATGGCGAGGGTGACGGTATGGCCTGTTTGGCTGACGATGTCAAACTCCATATGGCGGGCGAAACCGTGTTTTCCTATCTTATACTCCCGGCCATTGACGCGATAGCTGCCGTTCCAGCAGTTGCCGCAGGTCGGGAAAAGCAACGGCGATTGACCGTGCCAGAATGCCGGATCGCCTTGCCACAGATATTCCGTGCCGTTCTTTTTGAGACTTATGAGTTCCGCTCCGAGAGTCGATATTTGTGCCGACATGGCGTTGTGGTTGAGTTCGATTATTTTCATTGTGTCAGATATTTGTGCATTTCTGCGGCGGCGCGGCGGCCGTCGCCCATTGCGAGTATGACTGTAGCGCCGCCGCGCACGATGTCGCCGCCGGCAAATATTTCGGGAATAGATGTCTGCAGAGTGTCGGAGTTGGCGGCAATGGTCCCACGCGAGGTTACTTCAAGACCGTCGATTGACGTCGGAATGATGGGGTTGGGTGACACTCCGATGCTGACAATAACCTGATCAACAGGAATCTCGACAACATCGCCTTCTATAGCAACCGGGGTTCGCCGACCGTCGGCATCGGGTTCGCCGAGGGTCATGCGCTGCAGCCGCATGGCGCGGACATGGCCGTTGTCATCGCCAAGATATTCAATGGGATTATGCAGAGTCATAAACTCCACACCTTCCTCTTTGGCATGCTTGACTTCCTCAATGCGCGCGGGCATTTCGTCTTCGCTTCGCCGATATATAACCATGACGCGTTCTGCACCCATGCGGCGCGCCGTGCGGCATGAATCCATTGCGGTGTTTCCGCCTCCTATTATGGCTACGTTCCGACCTCTGAATATTGGTGTCGCATAGCCGGGTGTGCCGGCGTGCATGAGATTGATGCGTGTCAGGTACTCATTCGATGACAGGACGTTGACCAAATTTTCGCCCGGAATGTTCATGAAGCGCGGGAGCCCTGCTCCACTGGCAATGAACAGGCCGCGGAAACCGGATGACAGAAGGTCGTCATAAGACAGAGTTTTGCCGATGATAGTGTCTTTTTCAAATTTTACGCCCATGCGGCGCAGTCCCTGAATTTCGCGTTCAACAACCGCATTCGGGAGTCGGAATTCGGGGATTCCATAGATCAGCACTCCTCCGAACTTATGCAGGGCTTCGAAAACCGTGACATCATAGCCGAGGTCGGCCATTGCTCCGGCAAAGGAGAGTCCGGCGGGCCCCGAACCGGCAACCGCTATCTTGCCTCGTCCGGCTTTTGGGGCGTTGACAGTTGCTGCGTCGGGTTTCAGGGAACCGTTGTCGGCGGCAAAACGCTCAAGATAGCCGATAGCGACAGGCTCTTTCTTCAATTTGTTGTAGATGCACTTGCTCTCGCATTGCTTCTCCTGAGGGCACACGCGCCCACATACTGCCGGGAGAGCCGAAGTCTGTCGCAGAATACCGAGAGCGCCGTCAAAGTCTTCGTGTTCAATACATTTGATAAATCCCGGAATGTTGATTCCCACAGGACACCCGTCAACGCATCCGGGCTTCGCACAGTTGAGGCATCGCCGGGCCTCAACGACGGCCTGCTCTCGGCTGAGGCCGCAGTTTACCTCGTCGGTTAGAGTTGTGACACGATATGCGGCGTCAAGTTCCGGCATTTTTATCCGCAGAATCGAGGTGCGGGCTTTATTATCGAGAGGTGCGTTCATGAGCGAAGGCGTGTAATCATTTCATCAAAATCTACCTTGTGGGCATCAAATTCCGGACCGTCAATGCAAACAAAGCGGTTGCGGCCGTCGACCCTGACACGGCAAGCACCGCACATTCCGGTGCCGTCGACCATCACGGTATTCAGCGACGCAACTGTAGGCACGTTATATTTCTTTGTTAGCAGGGCAACAAATTTCATCATCACCGCAGGTCCGATGGTTACTACTTCATCAACTTTCTCGCGCAGAATGACTGACTCCACGCCGTCGGTCACCAATCCCTTGCGGCCATATGAGCCGTCGTCGGTCATGATTATAACTTCATCGGAGTATTCCGTGACCTGTTTTTCGAGAATAATCAGCTCTTTTGTCCTGGCTGCAAGCACGGAGATAACCCTGCAACCCGCAAGTTTCATTGCTTTTATAATAGGCAGCAGGGGCGCTACGCCTACGCCACCGCCGCAGCACACAACCGTGCCGCCCTGACGAATCTGTGTTGCGCGACCGAGAGGGCCGACAACGTCATGAAACTCCTCGCCCGGTTCCATAGCGCAGATTTTGCGGGTGGAATCGCCGATTGCCTGAACAACCAGTGTGATGGTGCCTTTTTCTGTGTCGGAGTCGGCAATCGTCAGGGGTATGCGTTCGCCCGTGGCGTCAGCGATGACGATGACGAACTGTCCGGTACGTCTGGCCCGGGCAATTCCGGGAACTTCGACATCAAGTTTGACCACGTTGGCTGAAAAGTGTTCCTTAGAGATAATTTTGAACATGTTAAAGAATTGAGTCCTCGGGAACGTTAATATTATGGGTGGTGAAGATGCGGTCGGCGTTTTTCAGGAACGCGCGGGCCCTCGGGTCGCGGCTCTTACGCGCCGGAACGAGACGGAAGTTCTCTGTCGCGGTCGGTGGTTCGGTAAATATCAGCGTGTATGCTGCCGATGCAACTCGTGCCGCACCGGCCGAATCGCGCTCAAGGTGCACCCGAACCATCGCTCCGCCTCGCGTGTCGGTCAGTTTCATGTTGGATATGAAATTTCCGAGTGAGTAGACCAGCAGGGTATTGCGCCCGCTCGGGTTGAGTCGCAGCTCCATCGGTTGTATAACGTGCGGGTGTCCGCCGATAATCATATCGACTCCGAGATCTGTCAGTTTGTCGGCGAGGCGCTTCTGATATGAGTTCGGAAGCAGATGGTACTCGTCGCCCCAATGGATGCATGTCGCAACAAGTTCGGCTCCCGCGGCTCGCGCGGCGCGTATGTCTGCGGCGATGCGGGCCGTGTCGATATAGTTGACGACTGCGTTGCCTGTAATTCGGATTCCGTTGGTGCCGTAGGTGTAGTTCAGAATTCCGATTTTGAATCCGTTGACGTCAACAATGCCGGGCACGAGAGAATCGCGCGCAGTGGCGTTGTGATAGATGCCGCAGTGGGAAATATTCAATGAGTCGAGAACAGTGATGGTACGGTGCAGTCCCTTGTCGCGTCGGTCGAGTATGTGGTTGTTGGCCAGCAGAAAAAAGTCGAACCCTGCGGCAGTTAGGGCCTCGGGATATTCGTCGGGCGCAGAGAAGCACGGATAGCCGCGGTAGGGCTTGCCTCCGAGCGAGGCCTCGAAATTAACAATGGCAAAATCTGCTGATTCAACATACGGGCGTATGGAGTCGAAGTACCCGTCGAAACAATATCTGTCGGCCCGGAGGGCCGCGGAAATCTGCGCCTCGTGCATCATGGCGTCACCGGCAAAAAGCAACTCGGCGCTTTGGGGTCGGACATGCAGTTCCGGGAGCAGCGGCAGTATGTATGTCAGCAGATTTGCCAGCAGAGTCATTTAGAAGACGCGGCCTGAAGAGTGTTGCGCATCAAGGAGCATATTGTCATCGGCCCAACGCCACCGGGTACCGGAGTGATTGCTGAGCACAAAGGCGCCACATTGACAAAGTCAACGTCACCGCTGAGGCGGAAGCCGCTCTTTTTCGACGGGTCGGGTACGCGGGTGGTGCCGACATCGATAATGACGGCACCCGGCTTGACCATGTCGGCGGTGACGAATCCGGGCTGACCGAGAGCTGCGATTATAATGTCTGCCTGACGGCATATATCTTTGATGTCCGGTGTGGCGGAATGGCAGACAGTTACGGTTGCGTTTCCGGGTACTGCCTTCTGCATCATCAGTGAGGCCACCGGTTTGCCGACGATGTTGCTGCGACCGAGCACGACGCAATGTTTGCCGGCGGTCGGCACATTGTAGCGGCGGAGCAGTTCGATGATGCCCGCGGGAGTGGCACTGAGAAAGCAGGGCAGACCGAGCGACATGCGACCGACATTGACGGGGTGGAAGCCGTCGACATCCTTTTCAGGGTCAACGGCCTGAATGATTGCCTGTTCGTCTATGTGGTGCGGCAACGGCAACTGAATGATGTAGCCGTCTATGCTATCATCTTTGTTGAGGTTGTCAACAATCTCCAGCAGTTCCTCCTGAGTGATGTCGGCCTCGCGGCGAATTAGCGTGGATTCGAATCCGCACTCCTCGCAGGCCTTGACCTTGTGGGCAACGTATGTTTCCGAGCCTCCGTCATGACCGACCAACACCGCTGCCAGATGCGGACGTTTCTTACCTGCCGCCACGCGGGCGGCCACCTCTTGGGCAATTTCCTGTTTAATGGCCGTTGCCGTGGCCTTTCCGTCAATAATCGTTGCCATATCTGAAGTTTATCTGCGTCCGCGCATCTGCTGCATGGCGCGCGCGGCCTTCATCATCTGCATGGGGTTCTTCATCATTGTCGCGGCCTTCATCACCTTGCGCATCTCCTCAAATTGTTTGAGCAACTTGTTGACTTCCGGCAGCTCGGTGCCTGACCCTCGGGCAATGCGCTGACGGCGTGACCCTTTTATAATGTCGGGGTTAGAGCGTTCGGCGGGTGTCATCGAGCCGATGATGGCTTTGATGTTCTTGAAGGGGTCATCTTTGATTTCAACGTCCTTGATAGCTTTGTTCATGCCGGGAATCATTGCTGCGATATCTTTGATGCTGCCCATCTTTTCGATGCGCTGAATCTGCTCGAGGAAGTCGTTGAAGTCAAACTTGTTCTTCGCCATCTTCCGTTCGAGTTCCCTGGCTTTTTTCTCGTCAAAGTCCTGCTGGGCCTTTTCAACGAGGCTGACAATGTCGCCCATGCCGAGAATTCGGTCGGCCATGCGTTCGGGGTGAAACACGTCGATAGCGTCCATCTTCTCGCCGGAGCCGACAAATTTGATGGGCTTGTCAACGACTGTGCGGATTGAGAGTGCGGCGCCGCCGCGGGTATCGCCGTCGAGCTTGGTGAGCACCACGCCCGTGAAGTCCAGACGGTCATTGAAGGCTTTTGCCGTGTTGACTGCATCCTGACCGGTCATCGAGTCAACGACAAAGAGAATCTCCTGTGGCTTGAGCGCGTTCTTGAGATTTTCAACCTCCTGCATCATTGTATCGTCAACGGCCAGGCGACCGGCAGTGTCGACAATTACCATGTCGTGGTGGTTGGCTTTCGCGTAGCTGACGGCATTGCGGGCGATTTCAACGGGATTCATGTTTCCGTTTTCGCTATAGACGGGAACGTCGATCTGTTGACCTACGACTTTGAGCTGCTCAATAGCTGCGGGACGGTAAACGTCGCAGGCAACCAGCAGCGGACGCTTGGCCTGCTCGCTTTTGTATTTCCGGGCGAGCTTGCCGGAGAAAGTCGTTTTACCGGAGCCTTGCAGACCGCTCATCAGCACGATGGCCGGCGAACCCGACAGATCGAACTTGGCCGCCGAGCCACCCATGAGCAGGGCCAGTTCGTCGTGGACAATCTTTACCATCTGCTCTTTCGGTTTGACTGCCTGCAGCACGTTCTGACCGAGGGCTTTGGCTTTGACGGTATCAGTAAATTGCTTGGCTACTTTATAGTTAACGTCAGCATCGAGAAGGGCACGTCTTACGTCGCGCATCGTTTCGGCAACGTTGATTTCGGTAATCCTGCCTTCGCCTTTCAGTATCTTGAAGCTGCGTTCAAGTCTTTCGCTAAGATTTTCAAACATGGGTTTACGCTTTTTGGGATTTTGGTGCAAAGTTACAAAAAAAATAGCAAAAAATCAGCCCGGTTGGCGATTTATATCCAATCGGGCTATTCGGGTTTTAAGCTAAAGTTATTTAACGACTTCCATCGAGAGAATTTTTATGTCGTTGACGGGGCGGTCAGCCGAGCCGGTCTTCGTTTTCTCAATTTTGGAGACAACATCCATGCCTTTGATAACCTCGCCGAACACGGTGTATTGGTTGTCGAGGTGCGGAGTTCCGCCGACTGTCGTGTAGGCCTCGCGCTGCTCGGGAGTGAGCTTCGCGTCGCCGGTATCTTTCTCGGCCATGGCGATAATCTCTTCCTGAAGTTTGGCGAGTCCGGCCCGGTCGCCTTCGCGTTGCATTTTCTGGATTTCAGCCTGATGTTCACCGGCAATCTTGTAGAAGACGCTCTGCACCTGGCCCATCTTCATCTGCTGCTCCATTTGGTCGAGCTGGTCGGGGGTATATGCCTTACCGGTCACGATGTAGAACTGCGAGCCTGAGCTCTTGCGCTCGGGATTGATCTGGTCTGACGTTCTGGCGGCAGCGAGAGCTCCGCGCTTGTGGAAGTGGCGGGGATAAACGAATTCTGCGTCAATCTGATATCCCGGACCTCCCTGACCGAGTTGCTTGCCGGCCGGAGCGTTTTTGCTGTCGGGGTCGCCGGCCTGAACCATGAATTCATTGATTACGCGGTGAAAGAGAGTGCCGTCGTAGTAGCCCTCCTTGACGAGTTTGAGGAAATTCTCCTGATGTTTGGGAGTATCGCCGTAGAGGAGTACTTCGATGTCGCCTTCGGTGGTGTGAATCATCACCGTGGCATCCTTTTGTGCCGGGGTCGCTATGTTGTTCATATTTGTTTCTTTGTTTGTAGTTGTTGAATCCTGGTTGTCGTTTTTGGCCTCATCGGACTTGGTGCCGCATGCCGTCAGTGCAACAATAGGCAGGAGGCTCAACAGAAAATTCTTCATATTGCTGAGGTAGGGTAAAGTCGTTTGTAAATACGGCGGAAATTGTCGTTCGCGGCCGAAAGCTCGGCAACGCGGTTCTCACAATCATCCCCCCATATTCCCTGCATAAGGGCCGATAAGTAACGGTGTTCGCGGTCTTTGTCGATGGTCGCTGCAATCAGGCTATTGATGTTCGGGGCGAAGTGGGTCGGGTCGATGGCATGCAGGTAGCGCGCGGCGGAACCGCTGAACTGGCCGTTGCTGTCAACGCGTATGATATTGTCGGTCAACCATTGAATGTCGAGGTCGTCCGTGCCGATGTGGTTTGCGATATATTCGTAGGTCAGAAGTCCGTCAGGATCTGAGGTCAGGCGTTTCTTGTCGTCGTCGGTCATACGAGTTTGGCTCCTTTTGCGATGGCTTCACGGTTCATGGGAATCAGATGATGATGGCGTTCGGGCAGAGTCTTCTCCAGCCCCTTGATGACTGTTTCGGGGCTGACCATGGGGAACAACTGAAGCAGTGAGCCGAGCAGTAGCATGTTGTAGCTCTTGGGATTGCCTGTTTCGATAGCAGCTTCCGTGGCTTTGACTTCAACGACTTTGATGTCTTGGCGTTCGGGGCGACGATGAATGCCGTAGGGGTCATAGAGCAGAGTCCCGCCGGTTTTTACATGACTCTCGAACTTGTCGAGGCTCTGCTGGTTGAGCACCACGGCAATATCATACTGGTCGAGTACGGGCGAGGATATCGGCTCGTCGGAAAGAATTACGGTAACGTTCGCCGTACCTCCGCGTTGCTCGGGGCCGTAGCTCGGCATCCAACTGACTTCCAGGCCGTCGAGGAGTCCAGCATAGGCAAGAATCTTACCCATTGAAAGGACGCCCTGACCGCCGAATCCGGTTATGATTATTTCATGTGTCATTACTTTACGGTGTTTTTAATATCCCCCGGGGGATATTTGATGAACATGTTCTCTTCCATCCACTTGTTGGACTTTTCCGGTGAGAGCTTCCAGCCGCTGCTGCAGGTCGATACAATCTCGACGAACGACGTGCCCCGTTTCTCGCGGGTGTTGATGAATGCCTGCTTGATTGCGGCTTTGGCCTTGCGCACTGCGCCTGGAGTGTGGACGCTTTGGCGCGTCACGTAGCAGGTGCCGTCGAGTTCCTTGACGAGATTGGTGATGTTGAGCGGATAGCCGTTGAGGTCAATCCGGCGGCCGTATGGCGTGGTTGATGTTTTCATTCCTTCGAGCGTGGTCGGGGCCATTTGACCGCCCGTCATGCCATAGATGCCGTTGTTGATGAAGATTATGGCGATGTTCTCTCCGCGGTTGCAGGCGTGAATGGTTTCGCATGTGCCGATGGCAGCGAGGTCGCCGTCGCCCTGGTAGGTGAATACCATTGCGTCGGGATTCAGGCGTGCGGCGGCTGTGGCGACTGCAGGGGCGCGACCGTGTGCAGCCTCAATCCAGTCGATGTCAACATAGTTATAGGCAAACACCGCGCAGCCTACCGGCGCAATGCCGATGGCGGTGTTCTCCATTCCGAGTTCCTCAATCACTTCGGCAACGAGCTTATGCACAACGCCATGAGAGCATCCCGGACAATAGTGCATCGTGGCGTCGAGGAGCAGGCTCGGACGTGAGTTTACTTTCGTGCCCCCCAGGGCAAGGATTTCTTCTTTTGTCATGGCTTCTTACTCCTTGATTGAAAATTGTTCTACGAGAGAGTCAACAACCTCGCCCGGATTGGGGACGATGCCGCCGTTGCGACCGAAATGATGAACGGGAACACGACCCTTAACGGCGAGACGAACGTCCTCGACCATCTGGCCGGCATTCATCTCTGCAGTCAATATTCCCTTTACTTTGCCTGCAAGTCTGCTGATTGCCTCCGAGGGGAAGGGCCAAAGAGTAATCGGTCGCAGCAGTCCCACTTTGATACCGCGGGCGCGGGCCTGTTCGATCGACTTCTTGCATATGCGGCTCATACAACCGAAAGCAACGAAGAGATATTCTGCGTCGTCGGTCATATACTCTTCATATCTGACCTCGTTGCGCTCGATTTCGGCATATGTTGCCTGCAGGCGCTTATTATTGTTCTCCATTACGTGCGACTCGAGCTCGAGCGTGGTCGACACGTTGCGGTGGCTGCGGCCATGTTTGCCGGTGACAGCCCAGGGGCATTGACGGCGAATTTCCTCGTCGGTGCGCCGCGGACGGGCCGGCGGAAGAACGACTTTCTCCATCATCTGTCCTATGATACCGTCGCTAAGCAACATTGCCGGAGTGCGGTACTTGAAAGAGAGATCGAAGCCGAGACCGACAAAATCGGCCATATCCTGAACCGATGCGGGGGCGAGTACAATCATGCGGTAGTCACCGTGGCCGCCGCCTTTGACGGTCTGGAAGTAATCGCTCTGCGAGGGTTGGATGGTGCCCAAACCCGGGCCGCCTCGCATGACGTTGATGATAAGCGCGGGCAATTCTCCTGCCGCTATGTAGCTGATGCCTTCTTGCATCAGGCTGACGCCCGGCGAGGAGGATGAAGTCATGACGGCTTTGCCTGTCGACGCACCGCCATATACCATGTTTATCGCAGCGACTTCGCTCTCGCTTTGGAGAACCACCATGCCTGTAGTCTCCCAGGGGCGCAGCTCCTCGAGGGTTTCAAGTATCTCGGACTGCGGGGTAATCGGGTAGCCGAAATAGCCGTCGACGCCATAGCGGATGGCCGCATGAGCAATGGCTTCGTTACCCTTCATGAGTTTAACTTCTTCCTGATTCATCGTATAAATCTTTTTCTACACTCGGTTATCTGATGAGGCGATATACCTCGATGCATGCGTCGGGACATACCAACGCGCAGGAGCCGCAGCCGACACACGCTTCAGCATTCAGAGCGTAGGCAAAGTGATATCCGCGGTCGTTGACTTCCGTTGGGCGGAGCGCAAGTACCGATGTCGGGCATGCAACAACGCAGAGGTTACAACCCTTGCAGCGGTTCGAGTCAATGTCGACGGTGCCTATTGCCTTTGCCATTTGTATGTTAAAAGTTGAAAGTTAAAAGTTAAAGTGCTTTTCCTTAAGGGGAAGCGTTTTGATTACTAAATTTAAACGCAAATATACGCAAAAAAGCGAAACAGGCTAACATTTTTTTGTAATGTTAACCTATTGCGCAATATTTAATCACTTGTGCACCTCAGCCCCGAGGTGTAGCGTAAAAGTCGAGTATTTTGGTTCGCAGAATCAGTTCATATCGGGCACGGGCTCGCTCGGACATTGCTTGGATGAAGTTATTCTTTGCGGTGTCGAAATCTGTCGGGGTCGCACGCCCGAGGTTATATTTTTCCTGCACGGCGGCGAGAGCCGACGCGCCTGCGGTGCACGCATCTTCGGCAGCGGCAAGTTTCTCGCGGGCACCAACCGCCTGAAGATAGCTCTCGTTTATGGCCTTGAACAGGTTGTCTTTCTGTGTTTCCAGGTTGAGATCGGCGCTGAGTTTCTGCAGGCGCGCAGAGCGTATGTTATTGCGCGTGGTGAGGCCGTCAAAAATCGGCACGTTGAGAGTGAATCCGACAACCTGGCTGAAATTGTGCTTCATCTGTGACTTGAAAGACTCGTTGTCATAGCCCGCGACGTTATAGTAGTTGGTGCTCAGTCCGGCATTGAAGCTGAGACGGGGAATGTAACCGGTTTGTGCCAGCTTTATGCGCCGGTCTGCGGCATCGACCTGCAGATGGTTGGCACGGATTGTGTGGTTGAATCCGAGGGCCGCCTCATAGACTGACCGTGGGTCGCGGATGACGGGTTCAGTATTCGTGTCGAGAGCAACGATGTCAAAATCGCTGACGTCCGGAACTCGCAGCAGTTGGGCGAGGTCAAGCAGGGCAGTGGCGCGGTCATTCTGCGCGTTCACGAGCTGGAGCCGTGCCTGTGCGGCCTGACTGCGGGCGTCAAGCATGTCGGCTTCGGGAATTTTACCGGCGCTGAGAAGAGCCTCGCGGCGTTCGAGTTCCCCGGCGGTCAACTCGGCCTGCGAAAGTGCGACCCCCTCGAGCTCGCCGCAGTAGAGAACTTGCAGATACTGTGCCATTACGCGCAGGATAACGTCGTCTTTTGTCGCCTCGAGATTCTCGACTATGGCTGTCAGTGACGCCTTTGCGTAATCCACATTGCGCACGGTCTGGAGTCCGTTGAACAACGGGAGTTGTAATCCGAGTTGGGCACCGAAACTCTTCGTGTTGCGGTCGGCGTAAGTGTTTGATGCCGTCAGACCTCGGCCGAAGTCCCACGACTTAGAGGCGGACCCGCTGATTTGCGGCAGGACGGCGTCCTTTGCGCTGACAACATCCTGCTCGGCAGAACGGCGCTCGATGTTGCGCTGGCGGATGCTCAGGTTGTTCTCAATGGCGTAACTGATGCAGTGGTCAAGATCCATTACCTCTGCACCGGCCGAAAACGCGGAGGCAACGATTGCTGCAAATAAAATGTGTTTCATCATTTCATGTTTCCTCTGAGTTTGTCGTCTGCGGTTATCCCTCCCGTGACCTCGATATTGATGCCGTCGCTGAGGCCCGTTTCAATTTTACGGCGCTCGAATGTCTGCTTGTCGGCATCGGTCAGCACATAGACATAGGCGTCTTCGCCCTCGAACTCAATAACGGCTTCCGGAACGCTCATGACGTCGCGCGCCTCTTGGAGCGTCACGGCGGCATTGGCGCTATAGCCCGCGCGCAGATCCTTTACGTCCATCAGGTTGACTGCGGCTTTGATTTCAAATGTGTTGGTGCCGTTCTCATTCTCGGCTTTCGGTGCGATATATTCAATCTTGGCGTCAGATCGGACGTCCTGCATGGCGCCGATGGTAATGGTCATCGGTTGCCCTATGGAGAGGAGGCCAACCTCGGTTTCGTCAACTTTCCCTTTGAATATCAGGTCAGACATATCGGCGACTTTTGCAATGGTGGTGCCATCGTTGAAGGTGTTTGACTGTATGACCGATGAACCGACCTTTACAGGGACGTCAAGAACCAGGCCGGTGATTGTTGCCCTTACGAGGGTGTTGCTCCCCTGGGCGTTGGTTGCGCTGACGCCGTCGCGCACGATTGACAGTGCGTCCTCGGCCGCCGAGAGTTCAATCTCGGCGTTACGCAGCGCGTTCTCCGATTCTTCAAATTCCTCGCGGCTGACGAACATCTTTTCATATAGTTCCGATGTGCGTGCGCTCTTGCTGCGCTGGAGTTCGAGGGCGTTTTTGGCAACAGTCACGCGGTTTTGGGCCGATGACAACTGACTCTCATCGGCGATGACTTTGATTTTTGCAATCACATCGCCCTCCTTGACCAGGTCGCCGGCGTCGACGAGAAATTCCGATATGATGCCTGAAATCTGCGGTTTGATTTCAATCTCATCGCGAGGCTCGATGTTCCCTGTCAGCAGCGTGCTTTTGGTTATGGTCGTGCCGGTAGTGGGACTTACAATCTCATACTCCGTTTTCTTTCCGCGGGAATTCAGGAACAGATAGATGAATGTGCCGACAAATAGCGCGGCAACAAGCACCCAAAGGGCTACTTTCAAGTACTTTTTCATTTGTCGTTTATTGCTTCGATTGGTTTTATTTTCATTGCTTTGAGTGAGGGTATGATACTGGCGGCGATGCCGAGCACAAGGAATATCGACATGATGGAGATTGCCACACCGAACGAAATCTGGAAGTTAACGCCGGTTGCATACTGTGCGGCGCCAAGTATGGAACAGGCAAAGACGATGCCTGCGGTTCCGGCGACTGACGTCAACGCAATTCCTTCAGAGAGAATCTGCACCACGATGTCAACCGGCTTGGCGCCGATTGCGCGTCGCACGCCGATTTCGTTGGTGCGTTCCTTCACGATGACCCACATGATGTTGCCGACACCTATAATACCGGCAACGAGCGTTCCGATGCCGACGAACATGGCCAACAGGGTGATTCCCATAAATAGATTGTCGACCATTGCGAATTGCTCGCTGATATCGAAAAAAAACAGTGCCTGATCGTCGGCCGGGTCAATCGGATGGTTCGCGCGGATAACGCGCATGATGCGCGGTTTCAGAATTTTGGGCGATGAACCGTTGCCGGCCACTATCATTACGCCGTCGACTCCGTCGCCGAGGTTGAATGCCTGTGTGAGGGTTGACTGCGGCAGGGTGATGCAGTCGTCGATTTTCGTCCCGTTGATTCTGATTTCAGCCTCCTGAGAGGCGGTGCCGACAACTTTGTAATATATTCCCTGAAGGTTTATGAACTGCCCGATGGCGTTGCCTGAGGGAAACAGTTTGTTCGCTATATTCACCCCGAGTACGGCTACCTTAGCCCGTTGACGTTGGTCGCTTTCATTGATGAAACGTCCCGAGTTTATCGTTGGCAGGAATGCTTTCATGAAGTCCTGGTCAACGCCCTGGGCGGTCGCCGTGGTCGTGTATTTTCCTGCTGAAACAGTCAGCGAGCCGGTGTAGTTGGTGGCGGCAACCGCCTCCATTCCCGGAATCAGGCGCATAGCCTCGATGTCGGCGGCCGACATTTCCCAGCCCGAGCCTTTGTTGAATCCACGGTAGGAAATCGTGCGACGGTTGGCGAACATGGCGGCACTGTTGCTCGCAAAGCCGTCGAAATTTCGCCGAAGCATCCGCTCCAGGCCGTCGGCGCCGCCGAGAAGCATGGCGAGCATCGCCGTGCCCCAGAAGATGCCGAATGCGGTGAGAAACGTGCGCGTCTTGTTGCGCGAGAGCGTGGCGCCGATTTCGCGCCAGTTCTCCAAATCGAAAAATCCGGTTCTCATTCCTCTCGAAGTGCTTCTACTGGTTTTATTTTAAGAGCTTTCAGGGCCGGGAAGAGGCCGGCGAACATTCCGGCAAGAATCAGCACCAGCGTTACCGACAGGGCGATGCCGAGATCCGTGCGCGGATTACTGACGAACTCCACCTCGGCCGTCAGTTGCGCGATTACCTCGTTGACTGCGGTGCCGAGAAAAATGCCGATATAGCCGAAGAGTGTCGTGATAGCAACGCTCTCGCATATTATCTGAGTCAATATGCTGCGCGGCTTCGCTCCGATTGCGCGTCGCACACCGATTTCGTGGGTGCGCTCCCTGACGCTGACGAACATGATGTTGCTCACTCCGATAATGCCGCTCAGAAGAGTGAACAGACCGATTATCCAAACGGCGAGGTTCAATATGTTCATGCCCTCGTTCATCTGCAGCTGCTGGTTGAAGCGGTTCCATACCCATACGGCACTCTCGTCGTCGGGGCGGAACGAATGGTTTGACGCGAGGCTGCGGCGGGTCCGTTTTTCAGCCTCGGAGCCGTCAGCCATCGTTGTCACGTTCTGCAGCTCGACAATCAGCGAACTGATTGAGTTGCCGCCGCCGGCGAGCATACGCGCGGTAGTGAAAGGAACGTAGATTGTCTGATCCCATTCCGTGTCATAGACCCCGACAACCATGAAGGCGAGTTCGCCCATCTTGATGGAGGAGCCAACGGCTTTAGAGGGGTCGGCAAAGAGGGTCTCGGCGGTTTTTACGGAGATAACAACTACCTTTCGCCGCTGCTCGAGGTCACGGTCGTTGATAAAGCGGCCCCACTTCATCGCGAGTGCACGCTGGCGCTGCTCCGAGGGGTAGACTCCGGAGTAGCTGGCCGAGGTGTAGTCATGGGGCGTGGACACCGTCATGCTGCTTCCGTCAATCTGGCTCGTGACCTTTGCGGCATGTTCGGGGTTGTCGATGCCGACGCGGCTGATATCCTCGTCTTTCAACTCAATGACGCGGCCCTCCTGGTAGCCCTGCCACGGTAATGAGGTCATGCCGCCCCAGACTTTCAGCATGTTAGAGCCCTGACTGCGGGTGTTCTCCTTGAACGAGTTGACGACTCCGTTACTCATTCCCAGCAGCACTATGAGCATGAAGATCCCCCAGGCCACCGCGATGCCGGTCAGCGCGGTCCGGCTCTTGTTATTGCCAAGTGTCTGCCATATTTCACTCAGAAGGTCTGTCATGACACGTAAGGGACGATGCGGCCGTCGGAAATGCGGATTATCCGGTTGGTCTGTTCTCCGACACCGGGGTCGTGGGTAACGATTACGATTGTCATTCCGCGGTCGGCGTTGAGTTCACGGAAAATCTGCATGACTTCTTTCGAGGTCTTGCTGTCGAGGGCTCCTGTCGGCTCGTCGGCAAGAATGATACTCGGGTTGGTGATGAGTGCGCGGGCGAGCGCCACGCGTTGTTTCTGACCTCCCGACAACTCTCCGGGAAGATGATGCGCACGGTCGGCGAGGCCAAGCCGTTCGAGCTGCTCCATTGCGAGCAGGCGCCGCTTTTTGCGCGACACTCCCTGGTAGAACAGTGGCAGGGCAACATTATCCACTGCATCCTTGTAGCTGATCAGGTTGAACGACTGAAAAACGAAGCCGATCATTCTGTTGCGCAGCTCCGCGGCACGATTTTCCGACAGGTTCTTGATGAGCACTCCGTCAAGCCGGTATTCGCCCGAGTCGTAGTTGTCGAGGATTCCGATGATGTTCAGCAGAGTGGATTTACCCGAGCCGGATGCTCCCATTATGGCCACGAGTTCTCCGCGGTCGATATGGAGATTGATGTCGTGGAGCACGTGCAGGGGCATTGCGCTGAAATATGTTTTGTTGACGTCAGTTAGCGTTATCATTTTTCAGATTCAGATATGTTTCGTAGCGCCGTAGCAGCTCAACCGGGGCCATGCCGATTTGGCTCAGGCGACCGAAAAAGTAGTCCATCTCGACGGTGAAAAACTTGTCTTTCAGCCGCGCGTTGATTTTGTCGGCGGCGTCCGGGGAGACAAAATATCCGATTCCGCGCTTGTTGTAGATGATTCCTTCGCGCTCCAGGTGCTCAAAGGTACGCATCGCCGTGTTGACGTTGACCTGAGCGGTTGCCGCGACGTCGCGAACCGATGGTATGCGACCGTCGGCGGGATAGCGTCCGGCCTGAATGTCATTCATCAGACCGTCGGCTATCTGCAGGTATATGGGTAAATTGCTTTGTAAAGCCATATCAATTCAGGAACCGTTTTACAATTTCAAGACGCTTATAGCGCTGCCAGGCAAGGAAGTAGACGCCGCAGAGAAGCGCATAGCCGACGGCAAGGGCGCTCCATGCAAGAAGCCAGCCATCATGTCGGTTAATCGAGTCGAACCAATGGATGAACTCGGGGATAATGTCGGTCAACATCCCGAACGGTATGATTATCGGAATGATAATCTGGATAGCAAAGAGTGCGATGAACGTCTTGAGAAAAGATTTTTTAGGCCAAAGTGCCGAACCGAGCACGTAGATAGCCTGGCCCATGAGGTACATCAGCAGGAAGAAGAGTACCATCAGAAGCGCTCCCTGAATGATTTCTGGGGTCTCCATGAACAGCTGTTTCAGGCTAAGTACCTCTGACAGTGTTGTCCACCCCGGAGCTATGCCGAAAATCAGCGCGCTAATCGTGTCTGCAAGGATAAAAGTGAGAATCATTGCGATATTGCCGCCGACAACATATAGCAGACACTGGCTGATGAATTTTTCGCTTTGGGCGGCAGGGAGCATCATGTTGGATATGCGCTTCGACTTGGTCGACATTGACGAGAATGTCAGAGAGCCGAGTACTTGCACTATAATGGCGTCCATCCACATATAAGACATCCATAGAACTACCGTGCGCTCGCGGGGATTCCAGTCTGATTCATCAGACGGCGACAATGCTTTTGTCATTACGATGGAGTAGAGGAGTATAAGTCCGAACATGACGCCGACGGTAATAAGGATGTTGCGGCGGTTCTCTACGGCATAGCGCTTCGTGAGCGCCCACATGCGGGAGGTTGAATAGTTATTGGTTATCATAAGGCGGATGCGATTTCAGGATTTGCAAATGAAAATTCAAACAGGCTCTCGAGATTGACGTCGGTCTCCTCCTCGGTGTCGATGCGCGGGCGGATAACGTTATAGCCGCCGACAGCGGGTTGCGCCCACATAGCTCCCTGTATTTCCGCGGGGTCAACGGTGAAGATGAAGCGGAAACGCTTCTGCAGGGCTGCGGTCGAAGTGTTGAGGACCAGTCCTTTGTTGTCAATTATCATGACGTGGTCGAGAACCCGGTCAAGATCGCGGACTTGATGGGTGGATATGATTATCGTGCGGGTGTCTGTCGCTGCGCTGACTATTGCTCTGCGGAATTCCGATTTACCGGGGATGTCAAGACCGTTGGTGGGTTCGTCCATAAGAATCACGGACGTGTTGCACGCGAGCGCGAAAGCGACGAACGCTTTCTTGCGTTGGCCCATCGAGAGATTGCCGAGGTGAATATCCGTTGAGAGCCTGAAGTGCTCGAGATAACGCGCAAGGTCATCGGTCGAGAAGTTGGGATAGAACGGTGCGTTTTGGCTGACAAATTCCGATAGCTTGATGGCCGGCAGGTTTATCTCTTCAGGCACGAGGAATATGTCGGCCAAAGTGGCGGGTTTGCGGCGGAAAGTGTCGACTTCGTTAAGTTGTGCGGAACCGGCGGCGGGCTTCAGGAGTCCGCAAAGACAGTAGAGTAGTGTTGACTTTCCCGTGCCGTTGGCGCCGAGTAGTCCGTAAATGGCTCCCGGGGCAAAGTCAAGCGTCAGTCCGTGCAGGGTAGGGGTGCTTTGTCCGGGGTAGCGGTACGTGAGATTTTGAGTGGTAAGCATAGTGTATTAGTGTTCTATTACACCGCAAAGGTAGGCAAAAAAATAATAACCTCCAAAATATTTTATGAAAAAATGGAGGTTATTTTAATGAATAAATTAGCCGTGAAAGATAATAGCTTGATTGGCTGAGTATTAGTAGTTATTGCCTTTGAGAATTCCGCGGTGGGAGTTGCGAACGAAGTTAATGATTTCGCTCCGGAAAGGGGAATCGGGAACATTCGCCTCAACGGCAATAATGGCGTCGGTAGTGTTCAAATCGCTTGAGAAGATGTAGCGATATATCTCCTGCAGGGTCGAAATCTCGTCTGAGCTGAAACCGCGGCGACGGAGCCCGACAACATTGATGCCGGCATAGCTGATGGGGTTGCGTGCGCACATAATATAAGGAGGCACGTCTTTATTGACGAGTGAGCCGCCCTGCATCATTATGTGAGCACCAATGTGGCAGAACTGGTGAATCAGCGAGCCGCCACCGATGACCGCATGGTGGTCTATCCTGACTTCTCCGGCAATCTGGCTGGCATTGGAGATTATGACGTTGTCGCCGACGACGCAGTCGTGGGCAATGTGCGAGTATGCCATAATCAGGCAATTGGCGCCGACAATCGTTGTGCCTTTGGAGACTGTGCCGCGGTTGACCGTAGCGCTTTCGCGGATAATACTGTTGTCGCCGATGACGGCGGTTGTCACTTCGCCTTTGAACTTCAGGTCCTGCGGCTCGCCGGCAATAACGGCGCCGGAGTGGATACGGCAATTTTTGCCGATGCGCGCGCCGTCCAAGACGATTGCGCCGGGATAGAGGTGTGTGCCTTCGCCGATTTCAACGTCGGCTGCTACATAGACAAAAGGGTCGATAACCACCCCCTCGGCAATGCGTGCGTCGGGGTGGATAGTGTATAACGGCTGCATGATTATTTGTTTTTGACAATTTGAGCCATGAACTCACATTCGGTAACAATCTTTTCTCCAACAAAGGCATAGCCTTTCATGATTGCACAACCGCGGCGCAGCGGTGTCTGGAAAGAGACGTGGAAAATCAGTGTGTCGCCCGGGACAACTTTCTGGCGGAACTTCACGTTATCGATTTTCATGAAGTAGGTCGAGTAGCGCTCGGGTTCGTCTACCTGACTGAGAACCAACAGGCCGCCGGTTTGGGCCATGGCCTCGATTTGGAGTACGCCGGGCATCACGGGTTCCTGTGGAAAGTGGCCCTGGAAGAACGGCTCGTTGACGGTCACGTTCTTGACGCCGACAATGTGCTTCTTGCCGATTTCGATAATCTTGTCTACCAGAAGGAAGGGGTAGCGGTGGGGGAGTTTCTCGCGGATGGCGTTGATGTCGAGCACCGGCTCAACGTTGGGGTTATAGCCGGGTGCCTGGATCTCCTGGCGCTTGAGGTCTTTGCGAATCTGCTTCGCCAAAGTGGTGTTGAGCGAATGGCCGGGACGGGTTGCAATCACGCGGCCTTTGATGGGGCGGCCGATGAGTGCCAGGTCGCCGATAACGTCGAGGAGTTTATGGCGTGCGGGTTCGTTGTCGTGCTCCAGGGGACGCAAGTATCCGAATTCAGTGGCGTCGATGCGGGGCGCGCCTGTCAGGTCTGCGATGTGGTCCAGTGCACTCTGTTCCATCGGCTTGTCGTAGATAACAATGGCATTGTCGAGGTCTCCGCCTTTGATGAGGTTCGCCTCAAGCAGCGGTTCGATTTCGCGGACAAACACGAACGTGCGTGCGCCGGATATTTCATTGTAGAAAAGGTCGATGTTATCCATGCTGGCGAACTGGTTGGGAATCACCGGACTGTCGAAGGCAACCATCGTGTCGATGCTGAAGTTGTCGTCGGGAAGAACGATGATTGAGGCGCCGGTTGTGTCATCGCGCACCTCTATTTTCTGTTTGACAACGTAGAATTCCTTTTCGGCCTCCTGCTCCTCGATGCCGGCGGCGATGATGGCATCGGAAATTTCGCGCGAGGAGCCGTCGAGTATCGGCATCTCGGGAGCATTGACCTTTATTAGCACATTGTCGATTCCGGCGGCATAGAGCGCAGCCATCGAGTGTTCGATAGTTGAGATGACAACGTCGCCGCGACCGATTACGGTTCCGCGTGTGGTGGCCTTTACGTTTTCGGCTACGGCATCGATTATCGGTTGGTCTTCGAGGTCTATACGCTGAATTTTATATCCGTGGTTTTCAGGAGCAGGACAGAACTCGGCAACAATATCAAGACCGGTGTGCAGTCCTTTGCCCGCAATGGTGAAGCCGTTTTTGATTGTGGTTTGCTTCATGATTATATTATTGTTTTGTGAGATTTTTTTCTATCTTGGTAACGCGCTCGAAGAGTTCTGAAATGCGGTTGACGTAGCCGGCATTGCGCAGCCACTTGCGCGCATCTATTGTCGGTGAGCCCATGACGGTACGACCGGAAAGCGTTGAGGTGTGCACGCCGCTCTGTGCTCCTATGTTCACGTTGTTGCCAATCGTTATATGGCCGGCGATACCGACCTGGCCGCCAATCATGCAGTGGTCGCCGATTTTTGCCGATCCGGCAATTCCGACCTGTGATGCCATGACATTGTTGCGTCCGATTTCAACATTATGGGCAACCTGTATGAGGTTGTCGAGCTTGGTTCCTTCTCCAACATATGTGCGGCCCATAGTCGCACGGTCAACCGTCGTGTTGGCGCCGATTTCAACATTGTCGGCAATCTCGGCGATTCCGAGCTGGGGAATCTTTGTGTAGGTCCCGTCGGGATTGGGCGCAAACCCGAAACCGTCGCCACCGATAACTACTCCGGCATGAATCACGCAGTTACGCCCGATTTTACTGCCGCGGTAGATTTTTGCACCGGAGTAGATGATTGTGCCTTCGCCGATTTCAATCCCTTGACCGACATAGGCCTGGGGGTAAATGCGCACTCCCTCTCCCAGTTTCGCTCCTGCGCCGATGTAGGCGAATGCGCCGATATAGCAGTCGGTCGGCACCGTTACCCCGTCGGCAATATACGAGGGTTCCTCGATGCCCGAAGGCTGAGGATTCATAAGGGCGTCTGCCATGCGCATCAGCTGAGCCAAAGCGGCATAGGGGTCATCGACACGGATCAGGGTAGTCGGAACCTTCTCCGTTGGAACAAAGTCGCGACCGACGAGTACGGCTCCGGCCCGGGTAGTGTATAAAAAATGGGAATATTTGAGATTGGACAGGAACGTCAGAGCCTGCGGCCCGGCGCTCTCGATTTTGTCGAATGTTGAAAGTTGCACGTCGGGATTGCCGTCGACGGCTCCTCCGAGTAGTTCTGCTATCTGCTGTGCGGAAAATTCCATTTGATACTGATATTTTGGCTCGATTAAGCGCCGCAAAGTTACGAAAAAAACTACATTTGGCCAATAGTTGTTATATTAAATATTATGTGTAACTTTGCACGGATTTACCCACTCTCTCATAACCTCATAACTTGAACATGCAGATAAAATCAGCAAAATTTGAAATCAGCAACAGTGATGTCGGCCGATGTCCTGCTACGTCGCTTCATGAATATGCCTTCATCGGGCGAAGCAATGTCGGCAAGTCATCGCTTATCAACATGTTGACCGGCAAGCGCAAACTTGCGATGACGTCGGCAACCCCCGGAAAGACAACTCTGATTAACCATTTTCTCATCAACGACGGCTGGTATATCGTGGATCTTCCCGGCTACGGTTATGCCAAGCGAAGCAAGGAGGACCGCAGGAAACTTGAACGTATCATCAGCGGCTACATCATCGACCGTCCGCAGATGACGTCGTTGTTCGTGCTTGTTGACTCCCGCCACGAACCGCAGAAAATCGATCTCGAATTCATGGAGTGGCTTGGCGAAAACGGTGTGCCTTTCGCGATTGTTTTCACAAAAGTCGACAAACTCGGAAAGGTTGCCGCCGAAACCAATATCGAGAACTATAAGAAAAAGCTCCTTGAGCAGTGGGTCGAGCTTCCTCCGATTTTCGTCACATCCTCGGAAACCGGATTCGGACGCGAGGAGCTGCTCGATTACATTGATGAACTTAACAACCTGCCTGTGCAGACATCTTTCGACTGAAAATGGGTAAGCAATTCATATCGGAACTGAGCAGAAGGACGGGGCGTGACCGCAGGACCGCGGAAACTCTGCTTGAGGCCGTGGCAAAAGCTTTGTTGATACACTGCGGGGAACTCGACTCGGTTGCTATCCCATCGTTCGGCAATTTTGAGGCTATAAAGCATGATGAGCGGATTGTTGTTGATCGCTCGTCGGGTTCGCATATGCTTTTGCCTCCTGAAATCGAGTTGACATTCCGCCCGGCCGGTAAATTACGCAAACTGATCGACCCCAAAAGCGATGAATAAAGTGATAATTCTTTCGGAGCTTGCCACAAGCGTGGCCGGGCTGACACAGTCGTCGTCCGATGATGCCGAGAACTTCATCCGTGAAACTTTCCGGCTGGCTGCTGAAGAACTTGAGGCCGAGGGAAAAGTTGAGATTCCCGGCATCGGGGTTTTTGTAGTGACCGGGGAGTCGGTCGCCTTCGCCCCCGATTCGGCTATTGCCGAAGAGTTGAATGCCCCGTTTTCCGCTTTTGAGGCAATAGAGCTGCCTGAAGGGGAGTGGGAGAATGACGCTTTGAGTGTTGTAGAGCCGGCAGAGGAGCAACCCTCAGAGGAGATTGCTGAAGCCGCTGAATTCGAAGAACGCGAAGACGCCGCTCCCGAGCCTCGCCCGGAACCTGATCCGGAACCGGTATCAGCTCCCTCTGTCAGCATGGAAGATGAGGCGGCGCGACCTGATCCCGCGCCGCCTGAATATAGACCGGCGCATAAGTCGAGCCGCAGTTCACGGGCCTGGTATGGCTGGGCGGCATCGTGCATTGCCTGCCTCGCGCTGGGATGGTTTGCGCGTGACTTCGTGCCTGAGTCACCGATTGCGGACAGTGCTGTCGTCGAACAAACGGCAGTTGACCACCATGGTGCCGCCGAAACCGTTGAGGCTACGGAGGAGCCGGCGGTTCCTCCTGTTGAGTCGGAGAAGCCGGCGGAGTCCCAACCGATGATTACAGATACCATCACCCCGCAGCGTTTTTTGACAACGATGTCGCGAGCTCATTATGGTCGCCTGGAATTCTGGGTTTATATCTACGAAGCCAATGCTGACAGACTCGGTCATCCCGACCGCATCAGCGCCGGGACAGTAGTTGTTATCCCGTCGGCTTCATCGCTCGGTCTGAACCCTGACAATGAGGAGCAAATCGCCGCAGCTGAGAAAAAAGCACGGGAAATCTACGCGCGCTTTAACTGACGATAGTCAAAAATAATAATAATTAACTAAACGGAACGCTTCCTATATTTGTTAAATAGTTAATTTTGCGCCGTTAACCCAATTTTGAGAAATATATAACTCTTAACAACACTATGAGTGAACCGGTAAATATTCGCGAACTCAATGAGATAGTCGCCGCGAAAAGCAATTTCATCGACATGATTGTCAAAGGCATGGACCAGACAATCGTTGGCCAGAAACATCTTGTGGAATCACTTCTGATTGCTCTGTTGAGCAACGGACACGTGCTGCTTGAAGGTGTGCCCGGTCTGGCGAAAACTCTTGCAATCAAAACTCTCAGCCAGCTTATCGACGCCAAGTTCAGCCGCATTCAGTTCACCCCCGATCTGCTGCCGGCAGACGTTATCGGCACTATGGTCTACTCCGTCAAGAACGAAACCTTTCAGGTTAAGCGTGGTCCTGTTTTCGCCAATTTCGTGCTCGCAGATGAAATCAACCGTGCTCCGGCAAAAGTGCAGTCAGCGCTGCTCGAAGCCATGCAGGAGCGTCAGGTAACTATCGGCGACAATACGTTCAAACTCGACGAGCCTTTCCTTGTCATGGCGACTCAGAACCCCATCGAGCAGGAGGGAACATACCCGCTGCCCGAAGCGCAGGTTGACCGTTTCCTGCTGAAAGTTGTCATCAGCTATCCGACCCGCGAGGATGAAAAACTGATTATCCGCCAAAATATCTCGCCGGTTAAAACGGAAATCCGTCCGCTGATTAAGCCCGAGGAGGTGCTCGACGCGCAGCAGACAGTTGCCGGCATTTATATCGACGAGAAGATTGAACGGTACATTGTTGACATCGTTTTCGCTACCCGCTTCCCCGACGACTACGAACTTACCGACCTTAAGAGTATAATCTCGTTCGGGGCATCGCCGCGTGCTTCCATCGCGCTTGCAAAGGCGGCGCGTGCGTATGCTTTCCTGCAGCACCGCGGTTTTGTGGTCCCCGATGATGTCCGCGCAGTTTGCCACGATGTGCTTCGTCACCGCATCGGCCTGAGCTATGAGGCCGAGGCCAACAATATAACGACCGACGAGGTCATCTCATCAATTCTTGACAAGGTACAAGTTCCCTGACGATGGACGCAAACGAACTGCTGAAAAAGGTCCGCCGGATTGAAATCAAGACCAAAGGACTCTCGCGCAACATTTTTGCGGGAGAGTATCATTCGGCTTTCAAAGGGCGCGGAATGACTTTCAGCGAAGTGCGCGAATATCAGTATGGCGACGACATCCGCGACATTGACTGGAACGTCACCGCTCGCCAGAACCACCCCTACGTTAAAGTCTATGAGGAGGAGCGCGAACTGACGCTCATGCTTCTGGTCGACGTCAGCGGAAGCCGTCTTTTCGGTGCGGTAGGAGAGCAGAAGCGCGAAATGATTGCCGAGATTGCAGCCACACTTGCTTTCTCCGCGTCGCAGAACAACGATAAAATCGGCGTGGTCTTCTTCTCATCGAAAATCGAGAAGTTCATACCTCCTAAAAAGGGTATGCGCCATATTCTCTACATCATTCGCGAACTCCTCGATTTCAATCCTCAGGAGAACGGAACGGATATCGGCGAGGCGATGCGTTATCTCAGCGATGTCATCAAGAAGCACTGCTCGGCTTTTGTCATCAGCGACTTCATCGATGAGCATGACTACTATCAGCCTATGTCGATAGCCGCCCGCAAGCATGACGTAACCGCCATTCAGGTTTATGACAAGCGCGACGCCAAGCTCCCCTCGGTGGGCCTTATCCGCGTAAGCGACCTCGAAAGCGGACGCGAATGTTGGGTTGACACATCGTCGGCGAAAGTGCGCAAGGTCTACGACAAATGGTGGTACGACCGCCAGCAGACCATGACCGCAACCCTAAACAAATGTAAGGTCGATTGCGCATCGATTGCCACCGACGACGATTATGTCAAGGCGCTGATGGCTCTGTTCCATCAACGTGGGGTAAAATAAGATTGGTCTCTATGAAAAGAACTTCAATAATATCCGCAAGTCTGCTGCTCGGAGCCTCGGCATGGGCCGGACCCGTTCAGGTCAATGCCGTCATTGACTCGGTCGACGTCATGCAGGGCGGTCTCCGCCGGGTGAATGTAGACGTTGTGCAGCCGCGTGGCTTGAATATGCGCTGGCTCAGTGATCCGGTTGACTCATCAAATCGGGTTGTTGAGATATATCCGGGTGTTGAGGTCAATTACTCCTCGCCGGTCGACACGACAGACCTCGGTAACGATCGTCTGCAGCTGAGGCGCACAATTCTTGTGCAGCCCTGGGACTCCGGAGAGGTTGTCGTGCCCGGAATAGCTCTCGTGGCAGGCATAGATACATTCCGTTCAGCACCATTCGCCATGAAGGTCTATACCGCCGACGTAGACACGATGACAACAGTGCACGCCATGATGCCTGAAGCTGCTCAGCCGCGTCATTTCTGGGACTGGTTGCCCGACTGGATTTATTATTATTGGTGGGCTATCCTGCTCGGGCTACTGCTCATCGGCGGAGCCGTGGCTGCCTACATTTTACACCGCAAAGGTGGACTCAAGCAGGTACTTGCAACCCCCGTCAAGCCCGTTCCTCCCTATGAGAAGGCGATGGCCGAGCTTCAGAATCTCAAAGTTCGCCAGCTTTGTGAGAAAGGTCGCGAAAAGGAATATTATACCGAGCTTACCGAGATTCTTCGCCAGTATCTCGAGGGCCGATTCGGCATCAATGCAATGGAGATGACAACGCCTCAGATAAAACGTGCGGTCTATGCAACCGTTTCCGAGAAATCTGCTTCAAGCATGATGACGGAAATTCTCGAAATGGCCGACTATGTTAAGTTCGCCCGTATGCGTCCGTTGCCCGAGGACAACGCGCGTGCATTCAATCAGGCAATGCAGTTTGTTGAGAAAACAAAGCCTGAGCCCGAACCGGTTGAGGCGGGAAAGGAGGCAAAGCGATGAATGTTCAGTTCATGCATCCCCATGCTTTATGGCTTTTGCTCCTGTTGATTCCGCTGATTGCATGGTATGTTGTCCGTCGCCATAAGGAGCCGGCACTCCGGATTTCATCGACCTTGCCGCTGGCCGCAGTCAGCGGAGGTTGGAAAGCATGGTTGCGTCATATTCTCTTTGCAATGCGTTGTATGGCAATCGCATGTCTTATTGTGGTCATTGCTCGGCCTCAGACCCACGATACCTGGAATAAAACCAACGTCGAGGGCACGGATATCGTGCTTGTGCTCGATATTTCCGGCTCCATGCAGGCTGCCGACATGGCGCGCGTCAACAGACTCGAGGTTGCAAAGAAAGTAGCTTCCCGGTTTGTCAACGGTCGGCTTAATGATAACATGGGCCTTGTTCTTTTTGCAGGCGAAAGCTTCTCGGCCGTGCCTCTCACATCTGACCGTGCTCTGCTCGCCAACTACATCGGCGGCGTCAAAGTCGGTCTCATCTCTGCCGACGGCACTGCAATCGGCGACGGTATAGCCTCGGCCATAAACCGCATAAAGGACGGTCTTGCCGTCAGCAAAAGCATAATTCTGATAACTGACGGCACGAACAATGCCGGTGTCGTAGCTCCCGAGACCGCAGCCGAAATTGCCAAAGACCTCGGAGTGAAGATTTATGCTATCGGGGTCGGAGCCTCGACTGCCGGAGAAGCCGTGCCCTACAAGGATGAAAACGGAAATACCATCGGCATGTTCATGACCACACCGATTGATGATGCCTCGCTTCAACAGATTTCAAAGATGACCGGCGGCAAATATTTCCCGGCTTCCTCGGCCGATGCCCTGACGGAGGTATTCAAAGAAATCGACTCCCTGGAAAAGACGGAGTTCGACATCCGCAACTTCTCGCATACAGAAGATGACTACATGCTTTGGGCGTGGCTTGCCTTCGGATTCTTTGCACTTCAGCTTTTATTGAAGCTGACAATTACCAGATCTGTTCCCTGATATTATGGTAAATTTCGCTAATCCCCGGTTGTTGTATATGCTCGCGGCAGTGGTGGTTTTCGCACTGCTCTATTGGCGCATGCGCTTTCTGCGCCGGCGTCGCATTGCGCGCTTCGGCAACTCGTCGGTGCTTGACTCCCTGATGCCCGACGTTTCCAAATATCTTCCGACGGTAAAAATCGTCGTTGCACTCATTGCATTGACTGCCATGGTCTTCATGTTGGCGCGTCCCCGAACTCGCGGCCAAGCTACTGAAGAGGAGATGAGCGGCATTGAGGTGATGATTGCAGTTGACGTGTCTAACTCGATGCTGGCGTCGTCGACAGATGACCCACGCGGCATTGCCCGCCTGCAGCGAGCCAAGCATGTGCTCAACTCGCTGCTCGGCAAACTCGATAATGACCGCGTAGGCCTTATTGTCTTCGCAGGCGATGCCTTCACTCAGCTTCCGCTGACTCCCGACTTTGTTTCCGCCAAGTTGTATCTCAATGAGATTTCTACCGGCATGGTGGAGAATCAGGGCACGGACATCGGTGCCGCTATTCAGGTCGCAATGAATTCGTTCAGCGGAATGAAAGATGTTGAGCGTGCTATCGTTGTCATAACCGATGCTGAGGACCAGATTGGCGATGCCGTATCGGTTGCAAAGGCTGCAAATGATGAGGGTATTGAGGTCGATGTCATCGGGCTCGGTTCCGGAAAGGGTGCTCAGATCCCTCTTGACCGCAGCTATACCAATTGGCTCAAAGATGAGAACGGTCAGGTTGTCACGACATATCTCAACGAACAACTCGCACAGGAGATTGCCGCAGCGGGAGGGGGAGTCTACATCAACGGAGCCTCCGCTTCGGCGCTGAACGAGCTTGCCGAGCGTCTCGACGAAATCAAGAAGACAAATTTTGGGAAAATCAACTATACGGCTAACGACGAGCAATTTCCCGTCTTTGCCTGGATTGCCCTCCTCATGGTTATCATTGATTGCATATTCTCCAACCGCAAAATCGGATTTCTTCGAAAGTATAATTTTTTCAGCCGCGGAGCGTCGGTTATCGTTGTGGCGTTTGCCGGAACATTGGCCGCAGGTGCTCAGGCTCCTAAAGCCCCCTTGCTTGACTATCCCGACAACTCCCTTCGCCCCGAACGCATGTTTATCCGCGAGGGCAACGAGCAGTTCAAAGCCGGACATTATCGTGAGGCCGAGATACTATATGCCCGTGCCCTGAATGCGAATCCGGCGAGCGAGGTCGGCCTCTACAACCAGGCGCTGACACGCCTGCACCTTTCCGGCGATAATGCCGAACAAAATCAGGAGCTCAGGCAGAATGCGTTGCAGACAATGCAGAACCTCGTGAAAGCTCAGAATCCTACTGTCGCAGAATATGCAGCATATAATCTCGGCAACGTTGCCTATGAGTCAGAGCAACTTCAGCAGGCACTGGAGTGCTACAAGCAGGCTCTGCGCAAGAACCCCGCTAACGAAAAGACACGCGAGAACTATCGCTTTGTCGAGAAGAAGATTCAGGATCAGCAGCAGAACCAAAATCAGGACCGGCAGGATCAGCAGCAACAAGAGCAACAGCAGCAGAAACAGCAGCAAGAGCAGAATCAGAATCAGGATCAGAACCAAGACCAAAAGCAGCAAGAGCAGCAAAAGCAACAGCAGGAGCAGAACATAAGTCAAAGTAACCGAGATCAGATTCTCAATGCCGTTGAGAAAAAAGATGCTGCTGCACGCGCGCGTGCGAAGAGCGACCCCTCCAAGGGCGGAGGCCGGCGCAATCACGGTAAGAACTGGTAAAAAGATTGATATTAAATGATACGCCGATTATTCATCTCTATTATTGTCGTGGCCGGAGCGGTGCTCGCATCTCTCGGCCAGACCTCTGTCGAGATATCGCTTCCCCGCTCAGCAAGGGTAGGACAGCGCTTCACAGTTAGCATCACCGTGAATAATCCCGACGGTAACGTTCAGACACCGAAGGCGCCGACCCTTGACGGATGCACCTTTGTCGGAGGTCCCGGAACGTCAACCTCGTCGTCGATTAACATTATCAACGGACATATGCAGCGCAGTGAGAGCCGCTCTTATACGTTCACATACCTCGCCGACGAGGAGGGTACAGTAAAGGTGCAATCTCAGACCGTAACGGTCAATGGCAAGCAGTATTCCACTCAGCCCGGTCAGTTCGAGGTCGGCGCCGGTCAGCCCGCTCAACAGGGCGGTGGGGGGCCCGCTACCGGTCGGCCTAATCGTGGCGGAGACTTTGAAATCGGTCCAAATGACCTCTTTATGCGTGTATGCCTCTCGGGCAATAATGTCTACGAGCAGCAGGCAGTAGAGGTTGACATTAAACTTTACAGTTCAAACCAGCAGGTCGAGGGCCTGTCAACGGCAAGCCTTCCGGCCTTTGACGGCTGCCTGATTGAGAGTCTCGGCATGCCGCAGACCATTGACTGGCGCACGGAAACCGTGGGCGGTCGGCAGATGTACTCTGCGGTTGTCTATCGCGCGCTGCTTTATCCTCAGCGTTCAGGCGAGATTACTCTCAGTGGAGGCGAATATACCGCTCAGGCCTATCGTCAGACATATGTTCAGGACTTCTTCGGCTATCGTCCGGTAATGGAAAGCACCGAAGTCAAGTTGAAGCCTCATTCAGCGGTTCTGAAAGTAAAACCGCTTCCCGAACCCAAGCCGGCCGACTTCTCGGGTGCAGTCGGCAAGTTCAAAGCGTCGGCACGCCTAATCGGCAACGTATTCAAGACCAACGAGGCTTCGTCAATCATATACACCATAGAGGGCACGGGCAATATCAAGTTCCTGACTCCCACTAAGGTTGACTTCCCGACTGAGTTTGAGGTTTACGAACCTGCCATTGATAACAACGCCCGTGTATCGGGGGCCAATATGACCGGCACTGAAACGATTGAATATACTTTCGTGCCTCAATCAGTCGGCAAATTCACAATCGGTGAGTATGATTTCGTTTACTTCGACCCGTCGAGCGGAAACTATAACACTATTAAAGTCGACGGTTTTGAAATAGACGTGCGCAAAGGTGCCAATGTCAGTTCCTCGACCGTCAGTGGAAAACAGGATATTCAGGCCAAGAATACGGATATACACCACATTAAGGTCGGAGCTGACAAACCTGCAGCGCTCCGCGGTTACATGTCGTTGAGTGTGTTCTACTGGTGTGCTTATCCGTTGCTGCTCGCCGTTGTGCTCGTCGTTGCCTTTGTATGCTACCGCAGGACCAAATCAGATCCGAACGGTCGCAAGTTCAATCTTGCCGGAAAGGTTGCACGAAAGCGCCTTTCAAAAGCCGGAAAACTTCTGAAAGCCAGAGACTATGACCGCTACTATGAGGAGCTTTTGCGTGCAATGCAGAGCTATCTTTCCGACAAACTGCAGTTGCCGGCATCTCAGATGAACCGTGATTCGGTGCGCAATATCCTTGCCGGACGCGGAGCCTCCGAAGAGTTGCAGCAGAAGCTCAACTCCATACTTAACGACTGCGAGATGGCGCGCTATACGCCCCAGACCTCGGGCGCGGCTGAAAGCACTTATGACGCGGCACGCGAAGTTATTGACTCAATCGAGAATTTGAAATGAAGAAACTGTTAGCAATTCTGCTCATTGGCGCTCGGATGTTGTTCTGCCGGGCCGATATCATTGCCGACGCCGATTCGGCATATATGAACGATGATTTCAAGACCGCCGCAATGCTTTATCAGGAGGCGATTGACAGTCTCGGACCTTCGGCTGAGAGATATTATAACCTTGGCAACGCATATTACCGCAGTGACTTGCCCGGCATGGCTATTGTCAGCTATGAGAGGGCTTTGCGACTCGACCCGACCAACAAGGATATCCGTGATAACCTCGAGTTTGTAAACTCCAAGACGGTTGACCGCATAGCTCCGGCAACATCTCTTGTTGGCGGAGTCGCCGACAATATCGCTGCAAAGATTCATCCCGACGCTTGGGCACGGATAGCTATAATGACTTTCGCGCTTGCCCTTGCGGGTCTCTGTGTCTGGTTCTTTGCTTCGGGCGTCGGACTGCGGAAGGTCGGCTTTTTCGGTGCCGGAATCCTGCTTGTTATCTGTATTCTCGCGAATATTCTCGGTTATCGTTCGGCACGCAAAGCCTCGGCCGGCAATATGGCCGTTGTAACCGCTCCGTCCGTTATTCTTTCGACAACTCCCCGCGCTCCGAAAGACCGTTCCGAGGAGGCTATGTTACTTCATGAGGGGACAAAAGTGACTATTCTTGACTCCCTCACAACGTCGACCGATACATGGTTTGACGTTCAGATTGACGATAGTCACCGCGCATGGATTTCATCTGTGGCCGTAGAAATTATTTAAATACAAAGAGTTATAGATTTTATGCTTTATAACATAAAACTTCTTGGCCAAAAAATTTTGCCGCAAGAAATTTTATGTCTAACTTTACATCAAATATGTTAAACCCATTCTAAAACCTCCTCCGTTTACAATTATGAGCAAGACAATCACTTTCAACGAGCTGCGCCAGCTCAAAGACAGCCTTCCCGACGGTTCCATGCACCGCATTGCCGACAAGCTCAATATTACCGTGCAGACCGTCCGCAATTATTTCGGTGGTACGAACTACGAGTTTGGAAAGAACCTCGGTGTTCACATTGAACCGGGTCCCGACGGCGGCATCGTTGTGCTTGACGATACTACGATTTACGATATGGCTCTTGAAATTCTTGCCGAAAAATAATTTTCTCAAAGTGCCGGAACCGAACAAATGGCTCCGGCTTTTTTATCTACTCTGATGATATGGAAAATGACCGACTGATAACCGTTGCCATTCATACTCTCGACAAGGCTGCGGAACTGAAATCTCTTCTCGAAAACGAGGGCGTAAACGTAACGCTTCAGAACGTCAACCTCGCAACGCCGGTTATGTCTGCCGGAGTCAGAGTGCGCATTGCCGAGTCGGATTTGCCGCTCGCTCTGCGCATAATTGAAAATCCGGAGATTTTCCGTTCAGAAAAGCCCGAGGCCAATAATGAGCCTCATTCAATTCTCGTTCCTGTAGATTTTACGGAAAAGTCGCTTAACGCTGCCCGTATGGCTTTCAACGTTGCGTTGCGCATCAATGCAAAGGTTGTGATGCTCCACTCATTCCTGGTTCCTCACTCAAACCCGCTGATGTCTATGGGCGCCACGTTGACATTCGATAACGCTGAGAAAGAATCGGAGAGTGTTGAGACTTCGGTTGCCATTGCCCGTACGGCCCGCCGCCAAATACGACAGGTTGAGCAGCAGCTGAAGGCTGAAATCAAATCGGGCAAACTCCCGGCCATTAAATCGTCGACCGTTCTTGTTGAGGGTGTTCCCGAGGAGTGCATCGGACGGTATGTTAAAGAACATCCTGAGGTTCGCCTGCTTGTGATGGGGACCAGGCTGGTTGAGAAAAAAGCTCATGATATGGCCGGAAGCATCACGGCCGAAGTGCTTGACAGTTGCCGCATTCAGGCGCTGACGGTAACCGAGAGCGAACATCCGCTCTTATCGCTTGCCGATGTAAGAAACATCGCGGTCCTCTCACATTTGGAACAGGAGGATTTTCTTGCGCTCGATGCCGTCAACCGCCTGATGCCCGAGGGCATGAATGCGCAGGTGCGCGTTATCTGCATGCCGAACGACCGCTATTCAAAAGCAACCAACGATGCTGCCCGCAGAGCGCTAAGCGACTACTGCGCAGAGCATTTTCCGACCTACTCGTTCAGCCTCGTTGAGCACGACCGCACTCAGCCGTCGCTCGAACTCGACAATTGTGATATTGTTGTCATTCCGAGTCGTAAAAAGAATATCTTCGCGCGCTTGTTCAATCCGGGGGCGGCACACCGGTTGTTGTTCCACACCGATATCCCGCTGCTCGTTATCCCCGTTTAAAACAATGGGAACGATGACGGATTTGTGACGTATTTGCGTTCGAACTCCCGGTTAGTCATGCAGAGCATCAGGATGCCCTGTACGAGGACCAGAATGCTCCAAAGGCCGCATGTGACGGCACACAGAAGAATGGTCAGCAAGCCGCCGCCGATCTTGCCGAGATAGAAATAGTGCACTCCTAAATATCCAACAAGAATCGCCAGCAGTCCTGCGACTCCGCGGCTCTTGCCTTCCGGGCCTGACGGTGAAAACGCGTCGTTGCCATAGGCATATTCATCAGATTGATATTGGCTGCCGTATGGTGGAGGAGTCGACTGCACAAAAGTGAGCGGGTTGCCGCATTGGGGGCAAAACTGAGCTGAATCAGGGTGTTGCGTATTGCAATTTTGACAGTATTTCATATTACCAAAGATATTTATGGTTTCTTTTTAAGACTCCCGGGGCCATGAGCGCACCGCGGCTGATGCGATATAGCGCGCGCAAAAATGATGCCTGGCCTTTGCGGCTGACGCGCCACGCTTTTAGAGGAACGCGCAATATCGCGGTCCACGGTCGTGTAAGGGCAATTACGCAGCCTGATGCCTGGAGGTTTTCATTTGTGAAGTGTGCTTTCGTGCCGGTTGACGCTCCCGGGTGTTCGCATATGGTTATCGGAAAAAAACGACAGTCAAGACCACGGCGAATCGCCGACATCAAAAACATCTCATCCTCACCTCCATGAAGTTTCGGAGAGTTGAGCCCCAGTTCCGGGCAGCAGCGCAAATTTCCCGCAGTTGCCCTTCTGAATGCAATCTCTATCGTTCCCACTGAATAATACTTGGGAAGGTGTTCTCTAAGTTTTACTACGGACGCCGGGTATATGCGATCGTAATCGTGGATTTTTGACCTGAATGTGGCGACGTCAATCTGCGGGTTGCATTCAAATACTTGTATTATCTCTTCAAACTGAGAGGCTGTGTATATCAAATCATCATCAGAATGAAGAATAATATCAGCCGTGCAATGTTCAATCGCGTTATTTCGATTGAGCGATTGCCCAAGCAGATTGAATCGGTGGATTTCGACGTCGGGGCGTATAAGCTCGGCGGGAATGGGGGCATCCCCGTGTGCTTGCCATGAAACTATGTATCTGACGCCCTCAGCGGGAGGGAGTACCATTGCGGCAACGCGGCTTATGCCGTCAGGACCATAAGTTGCTAATGCGAGGTCGAGGGTCATCATAATTTACCGAGCCAAAAATCGAGGAAGCGGCGGGCAACCACATCCGTATCGTTATGTTTCAACACAAACTCTCGCGATTTGTGTCCACGTTCAGCAATCTGCTCAGGGTGCATAACAACTTCGCGTAATGTGTCGGTCAGTTTTTCAAGCTCTGTTGGAGCGTTTATAATTGGCCGATTGTCTGCCTCACCGATAAAATCGTAATACTCGGGTTCCCCGCCGCTGACCGCGTTTAAGCCGTAGGACATGGCCATCAATGCCGTCGTTGCAGGCGTGTAGCTATAAATTTGGTCGAGTACGACGTGGCCATTGCGCAGACGTTTTACAAATTCGGAGTAGGGTATATTCTCAACGATTTCCAGTTCGGCTCTGTCAGGCATTTCATTGACAACCGCGCGGGCCGCCAGTTCAAGAAGGTCGGAGCCTTTCATCAGTTTTCGGTAGCGGTCGCGGCCGAGAAATATCTTCACTTTATCGATTTTCTCGGGAATTGCAACAGGGTCAAACAAACCGGTATCTATCGGCAGTCCCCCATAAGCTGCACGTTCTTCGCCGAGTGTGCGGACCATGCCGAGATGATATTCATAGAGCACGGAAACCGCGCCGTCAAGCATCTCCAGGGCCTCGTGCTGGTATGAAGTGAGCGCCGGAGCATGCCAACTCTCCCAGTTCGTCACATTTGCGAGATAATGGCGCGACGGGCGTCCGTTGACAAACCATTCGCTATAGCGCAAAGGGGTGTCGGCTGCCGAAACCATGTCGAGATAGGCGATGTCGGTTGACATCGCCGTGAGAAACAATGACCCGTTCTGACGCTTTAGCCTCTTAAATAACGGGCGCAGACGCTCAGGGCGCAATCCGACAAAATTCAGGTCATGAACAGCCACAATGTCGAATCCTCGCATCAGATGGCGTAAATCGCCTGCGAGCAGACGCATGTAGAACTCCAGACCGCCGAGTTTACCGGGTTTGCGGGAAATGTCAATCTGGCGTTCTGTATTCATCCAGCCCGTGCCGTCAGATGCCTGCGTGACATCGCAACCAAGCCGCCGCAGGCCTGTGGCCAGCGTGCGGTGGCAGTTGCTATAGTCGCCCAGCAGCAAAATTTTAGGCGTGGAACTCATTGTGGCTGCAAAAGTAGTCAATTAAATCATTTTTTGCAAGATTGTGAGTCACTAAATTCCGTTAGTGATTTTATGTCGATTGTCCCGGAGATGTGTATGAGGCTATATTCGCCCGGTTCCGATGATTCAATGACCATACTTGATACGGTGGCATCGTTGTTGTCTGAGGGGGTACATCCGTAAATAATGGTGCTTTCGTCTCCCTCTTTGGTTTCAAGCAGCATCTCGAGTTTGAGTTTGCCGAGTATTTTGCGGGCCTGTTCTTTGAGCGACGGTATTGCTGAGGCTTTTTCGCAGCTGATTATTTCAATGGAATCAATATCCTTTACGGCATTGAGGGCCGATTTGGTTTCGGAGCTGTTGTCCGCATTCAGAAAACCGCGGGCCATGCTCATCATTGCCTTTCCGACATAGACCGACTCGACATGAGGATTGGAAGCGAGAGCTTCAAAAATCTTTTCAGCATGGCTGGTAATGCCTGAGAACATTGCCGCGAAGAGCAGCATATATTTAATTGTGGCCTGTTTCATAATGCTATTTTATTGCTGATGGAGTAAAAGTTTCGGGATTTATCGTGCCTTTGATTACTATAATGCTGTATTCTTTCGGCTCACAGACTTCGATTATAACATTCTTGAGCTTACCGGCGTCTGATTTGTTATTTGACGGCTGACAGTAAATAACGACCGTTTCGTTATTTTCCATATTTTCAAAAGCTACCTGGTAGCCCTCGGCTTCGATTATCTTCCGGGCGAGATTTCGGGTGGTGGGTATGGAGGACGATTGGTCACACTCTATGATGTCCATTGATTTTATGCCTTTGAGGACTTCAAGAGCCTGGCCGGCGTCTTTGCCGGCAGACATTTTGACGGCTGAACGTGCAATCGACATCATGAAGCCGTTGACGTGTACCGATTCCGTGTCGGGCAATTTCTTCACTTCTGCAAAGAGGTCCTTGGCTGAGGCTGTAAATGACGACGCGATGCAGCAAAGGAGTACGGCGATAATTTGGGGAACTTTCTTCATCATATGTTTATGTTGTTAAGCAGTTTTAATTTATCGACGTTCTTCTGAAGTTTTTGTGACACTTGCAATGCAATTTCTTTTGCTTCTTCCGGGTCGGAGACCTCTCGGTAGGGCGCCGGAGTGCGAGATATTCCTATCATGACAAGCATTGCCGCAACGGCAGCGGCAACAGAGCCGAATAGTGGAAACTTGACCGTCCGCTGGCGGTGGCGCCCGACGGTGGCACTCTCTATCCGGAGGTCAAGATCTGAAGGCACGGGAGTATTGACGACGGCATCCATTGCGCGAAACATCGCTGCATCGCTTAGAAGCTCTTTGCTTACTTCAGTGTGGGTGGTGAAGTATTCACGTAGCATCCTCTCATCGTCAGGAGAGGTGTTGCCGGCATAGAAGTCTTCAAGAAGATGGCGGAGTTTTTCAGTAGTCATAGCTATCACATGTATTTTTGGTAGATTTCACGTAATTTACGGCGTCCTCGCGAAAGCAGTTGGCGCACGTTCTCGGGTTTCAGCCCCAGAGCCTCGGCAATATCCGCTGCGGGCATTTCTGCAAACGCGCTCATTCTGATGACCTCACGCTGCTGCGCGGGGAGTTCGGAGATTGCCCGGAGCATGAAGTCCGTGCTGTCAGGTTCGGAATCGGTCTTTGTCATCGGCTCGGAAAGTTCGTTAACAGGGTGCACCGTGAATCTCCTGCGCCTGATAATATCGATTGCCGACGTTTTAAGCAACTGCATGGAGTATCCGATAGGGGAGATTATGGATCCGAGTTCCTGCGAACGGTTCCAAATCTTCACCATGACTTCCTGTACGGCGTCGGCAGCGTCATCCGCATTGCCGAGCATGGCATTGGCCATAGTAAATAACTTGGGATAAAGCGGCAGGAACCGCTTGCGGAATATCTCTTCTGGGGTGTTCATGCCATTAAGACGCTCAAAACGTCTCAGTGTGACAGTGCCCGGAACATTTTTTCGCCGACTGTGGTTGTCGAATCTTCCGGAGAGAGCTGCACATCGCGGAAAAACTTGCGCGCGATAGCCAGTGAATCCTTAGTGCCGAGAACAGTCTCGGTCAGAAACCTTTCGATATCTTCGGTAGTGTGGCCGTGGTAGTGCATCATAAAGCATTGTTGTCCGAATTCATTGCCGATAGCCGGCCCGGGGATATCGGAATCCGTCACATAGAATGCCGGCTTTGCGGTGTAGAGATATTCGGCAACAAACGAAGCGCAGTCGTGAATCATGGCGTCTGAAAAAGCGAACAACTCGGCATATGGTCCCCGGACAGTGAATGTGTTGGGCCGCGCGTTCCAGCAGGCATAATACTCGTCGGTTTTCTCCTTGCCCCATTTTTCATAAAGTCGTGTGCGCAGAATAGGATGGGGCTTGAAAGCAAAGTCTATGGTATCGGCATATTTGTCGGCCAGCGATAACATGAAGTCAGCCAGTCGCTCAAAGTGTGATGATGCGAACGAATTATGGTTATCGATTGAGTGATGAGGCGCCCATATCACCCTCTTGCGCCCTGATTGTGGCCACGGCGATGAAGCGGGATTTGCGTTAACAATATGCTCGTAAAGCTCCGATCCGACTACTATAAGAGACTCGTTGTTGACAGGAAGCTCATGTAAAAAAACGTCTTTCTCAATCGGAGAGCCGAGAAAAATCCATGACGCGATGTTTGTCAGATATGTGTCGCGAAAATGTCTGCCGGCCGATACCGCAGCTCCATAGGGAGTGAATATAAAGAGCGCATTCTTTTTGAAAGCATCGATGCCCCATTGCTTATAACCCCAATCATAGGGTTGGGAGTAAACCACGATATCAGGCTGTAGGTCACGGAGACTGTCGTAGGTATTGCTCGCGAAATCGTAGCCGTCGCGAAACGGAAAATTATTGTCCGCGGCATACTTTGCAATGGCATCGCGATTGTCGTGCATGATGCTGACATCAGTGTGTGGCGGATAATACGGTACAATCAGAGGCTTGTAGCGGTCTGACGAGTCCATTAGCTTGAAAAGCTCGTGATACCGCCAAAATGCCATGGAAGTCACGAAAAAAAGTACGTTGACAGGCTCCTCTTTCAGCGTAATGCGGCGACGAATAGCATCGCGACGTCTGCGATATGCCGAGGCTTTCATTTTCCACAGACAACGATGTGCGGTTTTTAGCAAACGGGAAAAGAGCTTGTTATCAAGAAGTTTTCTTTTCAATGACATTTTTATACGATGAAAAATAAGCCCCATCAGAGGATTTGGAAGAAACTCCGAATGACAGGATTTGAGTGCTGTGCGAATCTCTGTAATCTGCCGTGGTGCCTTGCGGCACGCTCCCCGAAGGAAGTGGAGCCCGCCATCGATTCGTTAAGCTTGTCTCGGGATTTCTAAAAGGTTTGAAGAGTTTCCCAATCTGCTCTGATGAGGCTTATGTATGTTTGATATAATAACGGCCCTCCGGCCGTTATTGTTTATGCTTATTCAGCGCACTTGGCCTTGATGAACTCGCGGTTCAGACGGGCGATGTTGCTGAGCGAGATATTCTTCGGGCATTCGGCGGAGCAGGCACCGGTGTTGGTGCAGTTACCGAAGCCGAGTTCGTCCATCTTGGCAACCATTTTGCGCGCACGGCGGGCGCGTTCAACCTGACCCTGAGGGAGTAGGGCGAACTGGCTGACCTTAGCGCTGACGAAGAGCATGGCAGAACCGTTTTTGCAGGCAGCAACGCATGCGCCGCAGCCGATACAGGTGGCGGAGTCCATGGCTATATCTGCTGCAATCTTCGAGATGGGGATGTTGTTGGCGTCTTGTGCGCCGCCGCAGTTGAAGCTGACGTAGCCGCCGGCCTGTTGAATCTTGTCGAACGCGTTGCGGTCAACAATCAAGTCCTTGATAACGGGGAAAGCTGCCGAGCGCCAGGGCTCAACGGTGATAGTTTCTCCGTCTTTGAAGCGACGCATGTAGAGCTGGCAGGTAGTTGCGCCGGTTGCGGGACCGTGGGGGTGTCCGTTGATATATAGCGAACACATGCCGCAGATACCTTCGCGGCAATCGCTATCGAATGCAATGGGTTCCTCGCGCTTTGCAACGAGCTGCTCGTTGAGGATATCGAGGGTTTCAAGGAATGAAGTATCGGTGTCAGTCTCCACCGTGTAGTTCTTGAATTCTCCTTTTTCTTTAGGGCCGGCCTGACGCCAGACTCTAAGGGTAACAGTCATTTGAGACATATTCGGTTAGATTATTTGAGTTGGTGAAGATTTACGATTTGTAGTTGCGGGTCTGAACCTTTATGGCTTCATAGTGGAGCGGTTCCTTGATGAGCACGGGGGCTTTTTCGTCGTTGCCCTGGTAATCCCAACATGAAACGTAGAAGTAGTTTTTGTCATCGCGTTTGGCTTCGCCCTCTTCGGTCTGATACTCTTCGCGGAAGTGACCGCCGCAGCTTTCGTTGCGGTTGAGTGCGTCGTAAGCGATGAGCTCGCCCATTATAATGAAATCGCGCAGACGGAATGCCTTGTCGAGTTCATTGTTGTAGCCCTCGGCGGTGCCGGGAACGTAGAGGTCGGTTTCGAACATCTTGCGGATTTCTTTAATCTTGGCAAGCGCGGTTTCGAGACTTTCTTTGGTGCGTGCCATGCCTACGTACTCCCACATGATGTGGCCGAGCTCCTTGTGGATGGAGTCAACGGAGTGCTTGCCCTGAATTGAGAGCAACTGCTGCTGGCGTGCGATGCATTCTTTCTCGGTCTGCTCGAACTCGGGCAGGGATGTCGAGGGGCAGGGAACGGAAATTTGGTCGCTGAGATAATTCTGGATAGTGTAGGGGAGCACGAAGTAACCGTCGGCAAGACCCTGCATTAGGGCGGAGGCTCCGAGACGGTTTGCGCCGTGGTCCGAGAAGTTACATTCACCGATTGCGAAGAGACCCTTCAGAGAGGTCTGCAACTCGTAGTCGACCCAAAGGCCGCCCATGGTGTAGTGGATGGCGGGGAAGATCATCATCGGGTTGTAGTAGCAAACATCACCGATCTTATTGCCGAGTTCACCGGGGTTAACGTCGGTAATTTCCTCATACATGTCGAAGAGGTTGCCGTAGCGCTGACGAACCTGGTCGATGCCGAGACGGTTGATTGCCTCAGAGAAGTCGAGGAACACGGCGAGGCCTGTGTTGTTCACGCCGTAGCCCTTGTCACAACGCTCTTTTGCTGCGCGGCTGGCAACGTCGCGGGGCACGAGGTTACCGAATGCGGGATAGCGGCGTTCGAGATAGTAGTCGCGCTCTTCTTCGGGAATGTCGCTGCCTTTGATTTCGCCTTTCTGAAGTTTTTTTGCGGTTTCGAGATCTTTCGGAACCCAGATGCGACCGTCGTTGCGGAGAGATTCTGACATCAGGGTCAGTTTCGACTGTTTGTCGCCGTGGACGGGAATACATGTCGGATGAATCTGAACGAACGCGGGGTTGGCGAAGTATGCACCCTTACGATAGGCAGCGATGGCTGCCGAGCAGTTGCACGACATTGCGTTGGTCGAAAGGAAGTAGGTGTTGCCATAACCACCGGTTGCGAGAACAACGGCGTGGGCGGCAAAACGCTCGAACTTGCCGGTCACGAGGTTCTTGGCGATGATACCGCGGGCGCGGCCGTCGACCATGACGACATCGTGCATTTCGTAGCGGTTAAAGCTCTTTACCTTGCCGAGTTCAATCTGACGGTTGAGGCTCGAGTATGCGCCGAGCAGGAGTTGCTGGCCGGTCTGGCCTTTGGCATAGAAAGTACGCGATACCTGAGCGCCGCCGAAAGAACGGTTGGCCAGCAGGCCGCCGTATTCGCGTGCAAAGGGAACGCCTTGTGCCACGCACTGGTCGATAATGTTGTTCGACACTTCGGCGAGACGATAGACGTTAGCTTCACGCGCACGGTAGTCGCCGCCTTTCACTGTGTCGTAGAACAGACGGTAAACCGAGTCGCCGTCGTTCTGGTAGTTCTTGGCTGCATTGATACCGCCTTGAGCCGCGATTGAGTGAGCGCGACGGGGGGAGTCTTGAATGCAGAAGTTGAGCACGTTGAAGCCCATCTCAGCCAGTGTGGAGGCCGCGGATGCGCCGGCAAGGCCGGTGCCGACAACGATTACGCTGAGTTTACGCTTGTTGGCGGGGTTGACGAGCTTTTGGTGGTCTTTATAATTGGTCCACTTTTCAGCAACAGGACCTTCGGGAATTTTTGAGTCGGCAGCAGGAATTTCCAGGCCGTTAGCGGTTTTGTTGAGTTCCATATTGTTTGAAATTTAGTGGATTAGTCTTCTGCTATACCTTCTTCGGCCACTTCGGCTTCAGCCGCGGTGGGTTCCAGAGGATTTTCGTTAGCTTCACATGCACCGGCAGCGCAGCTCGAGGTCTTTGCGAGCTTGTCGAGATTGAGGAACTGTTTCTGCATCTCTTCAGCGTTGGTGTTCATCTGGGTGCGGAGCTCCTGGAGGCGCTGCGAAAGGCCCATAATGTTGGTAAAGTCCGAGCCGTTGTTCTCCTGAGCCTTCATCATCTCAACCTGAATCGACATGGCCTCCTCGGCGAGAGGAGCGTTAACCTTTTCGAGGTGCTCGTTATACATTTCCCAATACTGCGAGCGGAGTTCGGGGTTGTTGATGTAGAAGTTCTGATTTGCGCGGACGGTGAAAACTACGGCCTGCACGGCGAAGAGACCGCACACGATGGTTACCCACCAGTTGCCGATGCACTTCAGGCGTGGCATCCAGGTGTCATTGTCCCAACCGATAGTCTGCCACATGGACCAGAAGCCGTGGGTCATATGGAACCATAGGGCGACGAAGCCGATGAGATATACGGGCAGGGTCCAGCATTTGCCGAACGCGAGTTGCAGGTAAATCGTGCCGGCAGCACCGGGAACTTCCACACCGTTTGCGGCATAAGTTGAACCCAATATCTCGTCGAGTTGCATACGGGCCCAAAATTGAATGAGGTGAACACTGAGGAAAGCGAGCACCACGATGCCGAGCACAAACATGTTTTTCGATGACCACTCGACGCTCTTGGGGCGTGAGGTTACGGCGTAACGGTCATTGCCGCGGGCATTGCGGTTCTGAATTGTGAGAATGAGTGCGTAGATGATGTGAATCACAACGAGTAATCCGAGGCCGGCAGAGGCGATGAGTGCATACCAGTTAGCGCCGAGGAATTGGCAAACTGCATTGTAGGCACCGGGCCAAATGATGGCCACAGCATTCATCAGCACGTGAAAGGTAACAAACAAGACAAGAGCCGCGCCGGTGAGCGCCATGATGAACTTCTTGCCTATGGATGAATTAAATAACCACATGGTAGAATGTTGGGTGAATTTGGTTAAAGGTTTATTTTGGAATATTGATTTGCAATTACTGTGCAAAGTTACGAATTATTTGCTGAATTTATTAAGCATTCATGAAATATTTTCGTTGATTATGGCGAGGAAATCTGCCTCGGAGAGCAGCGGTATTCCGAGAGCGGTGGCTTTTTCGAGTTTTGATGGTCCCATGTTCTCGCCCGCGAGTATGGCCGTTGTTTTTTTCGATATGGAGCCGACGTTCTTGCCGCCATGTAGCTCAATAAGAGTTTTATACTCATCGCGCGAGTGATGGGTGAAAGTCCCCGACACAACAATGGACTGCCCTGCGAGAGCAGATGAACCCTCGTCTGCAGCAGTTTGCTCCGCGGCCATTTGAAGACCGGCCTCACGCAAGCGGTTGAGGTTTTCAACGTTGCGCTCGTCAGCGAAATATCGGATTATCGATTCCGCAATGGCCGGGCCTATGTCGTCTATTGCGGTCAGTTCGTCGAGCGTCATCGCCATCAGTCGGTCTATATTGCCCACCGAGCGGGCAAGTTTCTTGCTGACCGTTTCACCGACAAACGGGATGCTAAGGGCGTAGATGACACGCGCGAATGGAACATGCTTCGACGCCTCGGCGCCATCGAGCAAGCGCCGGGCCGAACGGAGGCCGAAACCATCGAGTTGCGCCACATCCTCTACTCGAAGATTATAGATATCGGCGGTTGAGCGAATGAGTCCGGCATCATATAGTTGCTTGGCTGTTTCGGACCCGAAGCCGTCAATGTTCATCATGCGGCGGGCAGCGAAGTGTTCGATTCTTCCGATAATCTGAGGCGGACACCCATAGGTGTTCGGGCAGACTGTTGCCGCTTCCCCCTCTACCTTGATCAACGAGGCCCCACACGCCGGACAGTGCTTGATGAAGCGCACGGGGACGGTGTTCTCAGCACGTGATTGAGCGTCGACGCCGGTTATTTTAGGGATGATTTCTCCGCCTTTTTCAACATATAGCATATCGCCGTTGTGAATGTCGAATTTGCGTATGATGTCCTCATTATGTAGAGAAGCACGCTTTACAATAGTGCCGCTAAGAAGAACGGGGTCAAGGTTCGCTACCGGTGTGATGACCCCGGTTCGGCCAACTTCGAACGAAACGAACTGCAGGCGCGTAAGCGCACGCTCGGCGGGAAATTTATATGCAATCGCCCAGCGCGGGGACTTTGCGGTAAATCCGAGGTTCAACTGTTGGCGCATTGAATCTACTTTGAATACCAGGCCATCGGTAGCTACCGGGAGTTTTTTGCGTTCGGTATCCCAGTAGTTGATAAATGCATCTATCTCCTCAATGCTTCCGAGACGACTGAGCACGGGTGTTATTTTAAATCCCCATGATGCTGCAGCCTGAAGATTCTCATAGTGGGTAGAGTAGGGCAGGTTATCGGCAAGCACATAATAGAAATATGCGTCGAGTCCTCGTGATGCCGCTTCTGACGAGTTCTGCAGTTTCAGGGTCCCGGAAGCTGCATTGCGCGGATTTGCAAACAACGGCTCATCGTTGGCCTCACGTTCGCGGTTGAGTTTGTCGAACGCGCTCCAGGGCAACAGGATTTCTCCTCGTATTTCAAAATTATCGGGACGTCCGGTTTCTGCGGGAATTTCAAGCGGAATAGAGCGGATTGTCTTGACATTCTCGGTAACGATATCTCCCCTCGTTCCGTCGCCGCGGGTAACGGCACGAATCAGTCGGCCATGCTCATATATCAACGAAATAGATGACCCATCGAACTTCATCTCGCCGACAATAGTGACCTCGGTGTCGCCCAAAGCATTCTTGACAGATGCGAACCATTTGTCGACTTCGTCGATATTATATGTGTTGGAGAGCGAGAGCATCGGCCTGATATGTTCTGCCTGGTCGAAAGTCTGACTCAGATCGGAACCAACTCTATGGGTAGGTGAGAGTGGGTCATCAAATTCGGGATTTTCCTGCTCCAACCGCTCCAACTCTTTCAACATGAAGTCAAACTCTCTGTCGGAAATCTCCGGCGTGTTAAGAACGTAATAGAGGTGGTTATGTCGATTCAGTTCGCGACGGAGTTCGGCTATTCTACTTTTAATGTCCATTCTCATTCAATAATTAAAGGATGAACCGCCGATAAACTCCCGGATCAGAGAGGTCGAGGGTATGAATTTCTCATCAATGGCGATGAAATAGCTCAGAAACTTGCGCAGACGGTATGCTTCGGCGTACTCGGGAACGTCGCGAGGCACACGTTTTAGCAGTTCCTCTCCGCGTTCTTTCAGCACGCCCAATTCGAAAAGCAATGACGAGTTGAACATTGCGTCGGCATTCTCCTGATAGGGAAAAATCCATTTTTCCTCGCCGCGGCGCACTGACGGCCATCGGCGTATTGTCTCCTCGGCACCGACGCCGCGGTAGGCGTTATCGCGGATAATGCGGCGAAGAAGCCGGTTGTCGGTTGTCGGCACCCAGTTATGATTGTCGATTGAGAGTGTTGTCAGTGCGCTGACATAAACTTTGAATTTCATTTCGGAGGCAATGCGTTCCGTAAGCATCGGATTGAGGCCGTGAATACCCTCTATGAGCAGAATGGAATGGTCGGTCAGGTGAATCTTGTTACCGCGGTATTCTCTGCGACCCGTTTCGAAATTATAATACGGCAGTTCAACGGTCTCTCCATCAAGGAGGGCTTGAAGATCGGCGTTGAATTGCTTTAGGTCCAGCGCATATAGAGACTCAAAATCATATTCGCCGTCGGCATCGAGGGGAGTATCTTCGCGATTGACGAAATAGTCATCGAGCGATATCATCTTCGGCTCGAGCAGATTGGTCATAAGCTGAATTGCCAGGCGTTTTGTTGTAGTTGTTTTGCCCGATGACGAAGGACCGGCAACGAGGACAATTCTGGCGCCACCGGCTTCATATCGCTCGGTTATTTCGTCGGCAATACGTGCAATCTTGTTGTTATGCAATGCCTCTGCGACATTTATCAGCGAACGTGCGTCGCCGTCGAGGGCAACGCGGTTCATTTCTCCGACATTGCTGACGCCGACAATATGGTTGAAGCGAACATAATCGGTAAAGGCAGTAAACATTTTTTCCTGCGGCTCAATGGTCATGTCGCGCGCCAGTAGAATAAATCCGTCGTGATAAGGACGTACATCAAAGTCCGATATATAGCCCGTTGAGGGAGCGAGGCAGCCATAGTAGCTATCGGCCAAACCTTCGAGACGGTAATATTTTGTATAGAGATCTCGAACGGACTCAAGCAGCACAACTTTATCGTGAAGACCCTGTTTGTCGAAAAGAGAGATGACATCGCCCGTCAAATCCTCAAAGAATTCAAAGGGTAGGTCCGCATTATGTAATCGCAACATTTCGGCCTTCATGGCGGCAATCAGCTGCGGAGTGATTTCAACTTCGGGGCTCAGGCGGCAAAACCATCCGCGAGAAATGGAGTGCTCGATTTTGAGCGTTGCGCCGGGACAAAGAGAACGCACGGCACGGTAGAGCATCATGCATAGCGAGCGAATATACACTCGGACGCCACACGGCGATTCGGAGCTCATGAACTCTACGAGTTTCGGCATATAAACACGATAGTGCAGGCCCTCATTCTTGTTGTTTACGTGGGCACATATGGGACGAAAGCCGAGGCGGCTTTCAAGACGGCTGGCGATGTCGGCCAGCGGTTCACCGCCGCCGACCGACACATATTCGCCGAGATTTGCGCAGAAAATCTGCAGGTTTTCAGAATTCATTAACGGATCAGGATTTTATTTCCGTTGATAATATTGATGCCACGCGCAGGTGCGCTCAGGCGACGTCCCTGCAGGTCGAAAATTACGTCTGCAGTGTCGTTGCCGTCAGCCGGCAGTGAGTTGATCGATGACGTCTGGGAAGGTTCAAATGTATAGATACCGGCATTTTGGTCCAGTGGATTGTTCCAAAGATGTATTGAGAAGCCCTGACCTGCAGCCGACGTGTTCATATACCAGCCCTGAGCGGCATCTTTACTCGTGATTGCAGAGTAAAAGCCGGCCTCGTCAGTGCCTTGGGTAGACTGATTCGCATGGCTGCTCACGAGATAGAAGCCATAGTGCTTGGCGCTTGAATCATAATCCCATCGGGCCGTGTTCGAGTTGGTAGATTCGGAGGGAACACTGTTTACTGAGCCTTCGGGCTTCGCCATACAAACCATTGCATAGTAGTTGGAGCCGGCCGGGTCTTTCTCGAACTTGAACCACTGGTAGTCATAGTTGGCATCTGAACCGATTGCGGGTGTATTGCTCCATAGGCGGTCTGACTTGGCGTTGTTTCCTTTGCCGGCATCATCGCGAAGGAGTTCGATTACGCTGCCGTAGCGGGCCTGCGAGTTATCGCCGTTGAAGCGGGTATGGAGACGGTAGTATACACCTTCCTGCGGCATTTCGCCGGGTTCCGGTCCGAGGGCTGCCTCTTTTACTTCATTAAAGATAATCTGACCGCCGTTGCCGTCATCGGGGTTGTTGTAGACATTGACTGCCTGACCCTGGCCGTCGCGTGAGAAGTTCATGTAGAGGCCTTCGAGGTTTGCCGGACGGATTGCATAGCGGAAAGTCCCGTCTATCTCTTTATAATATGCCTTGTCGAGTACAAAGTTATAGTCCTGACCGGTTGCCAGATAGTCCCAGCGGCCTGAGAGCGCGGTGCTTGTCGGAGTCGAGTTGAGAGAACCCTCGGGGAGGGCGCGGCAAATGATGGCGTACACCCCGGGATTAGACGGATCTTCAACAAAACGGAATTGCTGATACTCATTGCCTGCAGCGAGTTTGCAGCCCCACAGGCGGTTTGCCTGAGCACCATTGCCTTTCTTGGAATCAATATAGGTGTGGTCTGCGGCAAGAACCTCAAACACGTTGCCGCTGCGTTCGTCTGAACAGTTTGATGCGAGGGTGTACCATTTATCGGGATCAGGTTTGCCGTACTCGGGCATTACGAGCTGATGGGCACCATAGTTGTAGCCTGCAATGTCGAGTAGTTCCTTGTCGGCGATGAGACGGGACATAATCTCCTCATAGTCCTTTTGCTGAGGAGCCCAACCCTGCTCTGCGATGCCGATAAGTCGCGGGAGTGCGAGATATTCAACGTCGGTCGGACGGTCAACCTGCTCGGTCCAAAAAGTCCCCTGCACACCGATGCAGTTCGTGTGGAGCGGGGGATTAACGGTCAGGGTAATGGATAGTGCTCCGTCGCCAACTGCACCGACCTTGTCGTAGCCGGCATAGCTGCGGTTAATATAGTAGCCGCCGTTGAAGGGAGTATAAATGTGCTTGAGTCCGTTTTGCTCTGCTTTTGCCTCACCACCGAGCCAGCAGAAAATAGTGGGGTCTATCTCATTAATCATGTCCATATCAACACCACTTTCGGTAATAATTTCGTTCCAACCCATGATTTTGCAACCATGAGTCGTGCGGGCATAGTCGGCGATTTCCTTTACGAACCAGCTCTGGATAGCGCGGGCATTGGCCAGACCCTTTTCCTGCATGAATTGCTGGCATGCTTCGGACTTTTCCCATGCGAGGGTAGGGCACTCGTCACCGCCGATGTGAATGTACTTGTAGGGGAAGAGATCGGCCAGTACATCGACTACATCCTTTACAAATTCCATTACTTTCGGGTTGCTGACGTCGAGCACGTCTCGGCTGACACCGCCTTTGTTCCAAATTTCGTGGTTCAGGTCGGCATGCACATTATTCTTGTTCTCAGGGTCGGTCGAGAATTCGGGATAAGCATGAATGGCTGCAACCATGTGGCCTGGCATGTCGATTTCGGGAATTACCTCGATGTGACGGTCCTTTGCGTAGGCAACGACTTCGCGTATGTCAGATTCAGTGTAGGAGTAGGGTCCGTAAATCACGTCTTCGCCTGCACGTGTCTGTACGCCGGTCGTGTAGTTGGTCAGCAGAATGTTCTTGTTCGTTGCGCCCTCAACTGTGAGTTTCGGGTATTTTGCAACGGGAAGGCGCCAACCCTGATCGTCGGTAAGATGCCAGTGGAAGCGGTTGAGTTTATATACCGACATGATGTCGAGCATGCGCTTAACCTGAGTCACATCAAAGAAGTGACGGCTAACGTCGAGCATAAAGCCGCGATACTCAAAACGGGGAGCATCCAAGATGTTTACGATGGGGAGTGCATAAACCTCGCCGCTTACGCCTTGAACGCCTGCGGCAACATTGACAGGCAGGAGCTTCTTTACGGTTTGGAAAGCATAGTAGAGACCGGCGGGAGTAGAAGCCTTGATTGAAACACTTGATTCAGTCACGTCAAGTGCATATCCCTCTGATGGAAGTGACGCGTCAATGCTCACACTGAAAAGGCCCTCATACCCCTTGGTGGCATTAAGACCGGCCGTGTGGTTTATTGCATTTACGAACTTGTCAATTTCGGCAATCATGTCAGACGAAAGGTCTGAAGCATAGCCGACCGAAAAACCGGCTGGAAGAGTCAACGAACCGCTGCCGACTGTCATTTGTGCCGGCTTTGGAATCATGTGCTCGATGCCCGCGAAACTTTTTGGTGCGCAAAATATCGACGCAGCCAAAGCAAGTGTAATGAGTTGGGTTTTCATGATACTCTTATCTTATAATGAATGTAAATGAATAATGGTGCAAATATAACGTTTTTTCAGGCGTTGTGCAAATCCCTCAGCGCTGCCGCATTCAAAACTCTCGTTATGTCAGTCAAATAGAGCGCGGCTATGAAAATTTTTCAAAAAATATGCCGAAAGAGAAATGGAATCTGGACGGTAAGTTCCTTGTCTGGTCGCTCTTAGAAAGGTCTGGAAGATATTCATGCAGCTCTTTCCGTTCTCATATAGGCTTCTCCCGATTCTATTCCTTGAATAATCGGAAGCGAGGCGTTACAATGGTGAACTCCACAAAATCTTTTCCCTGGTCTCGTCGGGCAAGAGGCTTGTCAGCAAGAAAACCGGAAACAATATCCACCGTTATCTGTTTCGGATGCTTTTCGTTGTACTCCGCAAGCAGACTGTCAATCTGTTCAACACGAGCCAACAAAAGTTGATTCAACCGTTTGGCCTCATTGCCATGACTTGCACGAATCTCACCCCGTCCCTGATTGCCGTTATGATTCCAGTCCGCAACCTTGATAAAGACATTCGTTGTCTTACGTATAATCTGCCTGTTCCAAGTATATTCCAACTCGACAGGATAGGCTTTATCTTTATTAGACAAACAAACTCCGTTTTTGAGAAGAAAAACCGTAATTTAGACAAACGAACCACACCATTCAGCACCCTAAAACGCCAGCGCGACAAACAAATTTTTATTGTTCATCGCGCTGATATTTAATTGTTTAGTCTATTTAAAGGCTATCAATATTCGTCTTCGTTGAAGAAGAAGTCTTCGTTGGAGGGGTAGTCGGGCCATATGTCTTCAATGCTTTCGTAGGTTTCTCCTTCGTCTTCAATTTCCTGGAGGTTTTCGATTACTTCCAACGGTGCTCCGGAGCGCATTGCGTAGTCAATAAGCTCTTCGCGGGTTGCAGGCCAAGGCGCGTCCTCGAGTTTTGAGGCGAGTTCAAGTGTCCAGTACATATGTCGTAAAATTTTTATGGTTTCTGATTTTGGTCGGCAAATATACGCAATTTTTGCGGATTTGTATAATAATTGCGCAATTATTTTTAATTGCAGAGTCAAGTGGCAAGTGCAACAAAGTTAAGCAATTCTTTTGCAAAATTCTTTTTTAGGAGTTGAGTATCCTAATTTTTTGCGAGGCCTCATATTTATTTCATATTGGGCTTGGTTAAATTGTTCTTGCGTAATGTTTTTAAAATCAGAGCCTTTTGGGAAATATTCCCGTAGGATTTTGTTGGCGTTTTCCCTAGCACCTTTCTGCCAGAACGAGTATGAGTCAGCACAGTACACGGTTACCATCTCTTTGTTTTTCATTGAAAGCAGGCGTGTTCTCTCAAGATGAGCCGCGAACTCACATATGTTGTCGGTTATGATTGTTTTCAACGACTTGCGGTAGGGGAACAGTAGTCTGGCTACAGTCTGCGCCACAGGCAAGGCCTTACGTCCGTGAGGCCGCCGTTCCATCAGAATGAAATTTGTCGAGCGTTCCGTCAAGATCAGGATGGCGTGGCCGTCAGCCTCCGCCGGACGCTGATGTCTGCTTGTGCGGTTGGCTATATTGGACGTTTCGGTGGCACAACAGGAAGTCACCGAAACCAAGACCGAGGAAAAGCCGAAGTTTGCTATTTGGGATTGGCTTTACCTTATAGTTGTAGGCGGCTTTTTCCGCCTACGCCTTATTCTACGGCGTGAAGACAATTATTAAAATACACAACGCCGCCAAGAAGGGCCGCTAACACAAGAATCGAGCCGGAAGCTGCCCCACGGCTTCCGGCTCGTCTATTTCCGGGCAGAATAAAAGAAAAGTACCCTTAAAAGTCCATTTTCGGGTACTTATTTGCTACTTTGTTGTATTACAACGTTCTTTGCGGAGAGGACGAGATTCGAACTCGTGGTAGCGATTGCTCACTACGTCGGTTTAGCAAACCGGTGGTTTCAGCCACTCACCCACCTCTCCGAATTATGAGTGCAAAGTTAGACAGGATTTTTGACATGTGCAAATTTTTTTGCCGTTTTTTACGCAGGCAATATTTTTTCGTATTTTGTGTAGAGTCCAATAGCAAATGCAAAGTTAAGCGATATTATGGAAAAATTTCCTAAGCGGTGTGTCAAAGTTGGATTTCTTCGGGATATACTTTCTGATGAGCTTGTTGGCGTTTTCCATAGCACCTTTCTGCCAGGACGAGTATGAGTCAGCAAAGTACACGGTTACCATCTCTTTGTTTTTCATTGAAAGCAGGCGTGTTCTCTCAAGATGAGCCGCGAACTCACATATGTTGTCGGTTATGATTGTTTTCAACGACTTGCGGTAGGGGGAACAGTAGTCTAGCTACAGTCTGCGCCACAGGCAAGTCCTTACGTCCGTGAGGCAACCGTTCCATCAGAATGAAATTTGTCGAGCGTTCCTTCAAGGTCAGGATGGCGTGGCCGTCAGAGTCGACGATGGATGGTCTGCTTGACTATGTGGATTCCTTCCTTACGCAACACCTCGGCGATTTGAGCCGGAGACCAGTCCTCATCAACAATCATCTGCTCTATGCGCCACCAAAGTTCCGGCGGCTTACGGTGGTTGCCTTGCAGACCTTGTCTGCGGGCGTCGGATTTTGTCTGGGCGTTGCACCATATATACTCTCCGTTGGAGTTGCAGTTGCGCTGCAGCTCCCGGTCTTCCAAGGTAAAATTCGTACCTTTGCTCCGAGGTTAAATGTTTTGACATAAGCAATACAAATTAGTTAATCGCAGGGAGACCTCGGTCTCCTTTTATGTATTGCTATTGTTCTCTTTGAAAAGATCCTTCGCTGAAGTCCGCTCTCGGGGGCGGACTCGCCCGCCCCCGCCGCTATGGCCCCCTCGCGAGGGGAGTGGAGTGTACTTTAGCTACACACTAAAACTGTGCGTTTCTATCTTGATTCGTCGCGGTTATGTGGAAGCAGCTTTGTTTTCGTTCGAATTTAACGAGACACTTGCCCTGGTCGCGGAGTTCAAGAAGCACTTCTGCAAGAATATTTTTGAGTTGTCCGTCGTTGAGTTTACGGGTGTTGAACATGGCTTCGTGAAAGCGCACGTAGCTGATATCGAATGTCGTGCCGTAGAGATGTGCCGAGTTCGAGGTTGAGTTGACGTTGCGGCGGCTGAGTCGCTTGACCGATTCGTGGGTGCGGAGCAGCGAGGTTACTTGCAGCGAATATTTTCCGCCGCCCCTCAGTTCGAGTTTGCGGCTGAAGCGGACGCCGATGGTGTCGAGCAGTTCCGCGGCCTCGGGCACGAGATATGGATATGAGTGAGTAAGGCGGTCAATGTGGTAGTGGTCGCCCGATTTTATGTGAACAATCGGGCGCTCAAGCCGGATAATGTCGCGAGTGGAGCTGATGGGCTTTATGCCGATTCGACGGGCGTAGACAAGGTGGGCGTCGTTGAGGTCGGCAAACTGCTTGGCAAGATTGTGGACGCGTTGGCTGATGTGCAGGTCCCGGAGTTGTGGCTCGGTCTCGGGAATCGATGTTATGGGCAGTTCGGGTTCCAGGTCTTCGCCCTCTTCAATGGGTTCGGGTTCGGCAAAGAAAGGCCGGATTATGAAGCCGCCGATGAGGAGGACGGCGATTATTACGGATGCTATCAGGAATATGCGGGCTTGCCGGTAGTTCATATTCTTATGATTTTTGCAAGCCTAAACCGAAAAAATAGGTTGATAAATT
>CAZKOF010000002.1:0-80432 GCA_964554335.1 uncultured Bacteroides sp. | reverse complement strand
AGAATTTTTCAAAAGAATTGCTTAACTTTGTTGCACTTGCCACTTGACTCTGCACCTCCAATTAAATTCATAGCATCTTGAAGATTGCGTTGAATTATGTTGCGTATATCATCTGTATTCATAAGTCGGTAATGATTCTATGAATTTAAGTTTATCAATATTGATTACTGAAAACATTGATTTAGAAGCCGGTATAACTCCGGCCTCAATCAAGAACGATCTCACATATGAATATGTTGTGTTAGCAATCGGTGAACCTTTCGTATTTACATATTCGTATGTTTCATTATTATGCCTGTTATAATTAGCCTCCACTATTGCATCTGCAAGAGATTTGCCGTTTTGAAGATTATAGAGAAAATATAGAAGCTCATTCCAATAGATAATTTTTTCGCGTTTTAGAATCTCCAATGCGAGAAGTATATTGTGATTGCGATATTCTGATTTTGCGAGATTATCTATGCCTAAGAGAAGATGATACTGGCGAGCAGTATCAATTTTGGAAATTGCGTCTTTATTATCAAGTTGCTCTGCTTTTTCCAAAGCGGCAATCGTTTTTACAAAAGATTTTCCCAAATCTGTAAAAAAGGAATTGGCTTTGAATTCATGGTTATCAGGATAATCAACAAAGCCGATTTTTTTCAAAAGAGGGCAAATGGTACGAATTACGCTATCAGCCTTAGCATCGCCGAAGATTTTATTCGCCACTGCCATATCTTGAATCTCACGATACGAAACATGGCGGGACCCTAATGATTCGCACATGTCAAAAACCGACATAATTTGGGAGCATCTGTCAGAAGACAGGCTGCTGCCATCGGTTGAATAACTTTTTATGACACATTTCATAATTGTTCTTTTATCGCTTTTGCAATGACGTACGCCAACATCGGAGGCACGGCATTACCAACTTGCTTGTATTGGCTTCCCTTTGTTCCAAGGACTTCAAAAGAATCAGGGAAACTTTGTAGTCGAGCGGACTCACGCAGTGTAGGTATACGATTCTCTGAATAATGGAAATAATTCCTATGTCCGGTGTCAATGGTGTTTGAAGGCTTAAAGGTCCCCATTCGTTCAAAAGCCTTATTATATTTCCTTACCTGCCAATATTCAGGAGGAAGGCTTTTAATATTACCTCCATCGGGAATACGACTAATTATTCCTATCGTTTGCGCGGAATGATTCGTATATTCCTGATTCATAGGCTTTATCTGAGCACCTCTCATCCGTCGCTGAAACTCATTTTGAGGTTCGCTTCCGTAATGGTCAGACGTCGCTCCCTCTAAATCGCCAATTCCGTCTGATGCCGTCAATAAATAGTCAAAAGGTTTAGGGAAAATGAAAGCTTTGTTCTTAAAACCGATATAAAAAACACGATAGCGATTTTGTGGCACACCATAATTGGCTGCATTTAATAGTTGATAAGTAATGGTGTAGCCCAAACCGGTTTCTCCAAATCTTGATATAAGATCTTTAACAAAAGCTCCTTTATTTAGGATTAACATCCCTTTAACGTTTTCTATAACGAAAAAATCAGGCTGAGAAATTGCGACGGTACGGTAGAAATCCAAATACAACTGATTACGCGGATCCTCAATCTCACGCTTACCTACAGTACTGAATCCTTGACAAGGAGGCCCCCCGATAACTCCCGTGATATGTTCTTTCGATTTTAAAGAAGGTAAAAGATTTTCGTTAAAGTCGGCCACAGACATAACTCTGCCGACCTTCGCATCTCGATTGTGATTGTAGGTCTTGATTGCATCAGGCCATACATCAACCGCAGATACGACCTCAAAACCCGCTTGCTCAAAGCCAAGACTAAGGCCTCCAATGCCACAAAACAGGTCAATTATTTTCATTTAATTTCTTTAACATTTGCGAAGCAACTGCTTTGGCCAATAAAGGTGGCACAGCATTGCCGACTTGTTTGTAACGACTTCCGCGGGAGCCAAAGAAAGCAAATGAATCAGGAAACGATTGCAATCTTGCAGACTCTCTTATAGAAGGAATTCGATTAAAGATGGGATGGAAATAGTTGCTATGAGCATTTCCTGTGTCTATGGTACAAGATGGTCCATTAGCCGCAAGTCGTTTGTATGCAGAGGAATGTCTATTACTGCGTTGACTTGGCCAAAGGTCACTTGGAACATTCTGCCAATTTCCTCCCTGAGGGACAAAACTGATTCGCCTTTGCACTATTTCGGCAGGATAAGTTGACGTGTGGTCGTTTAATATATCTATATCCTTCCTAAGATATGCCGTATATTCATTAGCAGGCCGAGTGAGAATATGTGCGGTATCACCATTCTCCAAAGCATATAATTCTCCAATAGCGTCTTCTACAGTAACTTTCGGCAAATGTGGTATATCCGAAAAATTAAAGGCTTCTATATTGAGGTCCTTTTTAAATGCTACAAAAAAGGCGCGTTTCCTTATTTGCGGAACACCGAAATCAGATGAATCAAGGATTGCATTAGCAACTACATAACCCATAGCAGACAATAGTTCTTCAATGCGCTTTTTCGCATATCCATTATCACGAGTAAGAAGTCCTCTGACATTTTCAAGCAGGATTGCTGTAGGACGAAGAACCTCGACAAATCGCAAATATTGAAAAAATAATTGGTTGCGCGAATCTTCATTTTTCTTTTTGCCAACGATTTGCAGAAGAAAATCCTTGACAGGGAGGTCCGCCAACTACAACATCAACACCATCAAATAGACTTTTAACCTCGTCGTTAGATATTTCTGTTATATCTCCACATTTTACTATAGCGTTGGGAAAGTTTAATTTGAAGCTCTTTATAGCATCGACATTAGAGTCAATACCACCAACGATGGAAAAACCTGCAAGTTCAAATCCCTTGCTAATGCCGCCGCAACCGCAAAAAAGGTCTAAAACTGTTGGAGATGAACTCATTGATTTTGTAAAGAGAAATATGATTAAAAGAATTTGTTGTTTAATGCCAAGTTTCGAAACACTCATGCGCTTATGTGGTTTGCAAAGGTACGAAATTTTTTCGGAACTTTGGCGAGAGCAAAGTAAAAGAGGCTATACCCAACTTGAAGTGAACATAGCCCCAACGCGTCGTAACATGGTTATTCCCACTCGATGGTTGCCGGGGGTTTGGAGGAGATGTCGTAGCAGACGCGGTTGACGCCGCGGACTTTGTTGATGATTTCGTTGCTGACTTTGGCCATGAACTCGTAGGGGAGGTGGGCCCAGTCGGCGGTCATGGCGTCGGTCGAGGTCACGGCGCGCAGCGCAACGGCGCGCTCATAGGTGCGTTCGTCGCCCATCACTCCGACGCTCTGAACCGGCAGCAGGATGGCGCCGGCCTGCCATACCTGGTCGTAGAGACCCCATTCGCGCAGCCCCTCGATGAAGATATGGTCAGCCTCCTGGAGCACGGCGACCTTCTCGGGAGTGATGTCGCCGAGAATGCGCACTGCCAGGCCCGGCCCTGGGAAGGGGTGACGCTTGATGAGGCGGTCGGGAATGCCGAGCGCGCGGCCAACGGCGCGCACTTCGTCTTTGAAGAGCAGACGCAGCGGCTCGCAGAGCCTCAGGTTCATCTTTTCGGGCAGACCGCCTACGTTATGGTGGCTCTTGATGACCGTGCCGGTAATCGAGAGCGACTCGATGCAGTCGGGATAGATAGTGCCCTGGGCCAGCCACTTGACGTCTTCAACCTTACGGGCCTCACGGTCGAACACGTCGATGAAGCCCTTGCCGATGATTTTGCGCTTGCGCTCGGGGTCGGTGACTCCTGCGAGCTCGCTGAAGAACTCGGCCGAGGCGTCAACGCCGATAACGTTGAGTCCGAGACCCTCGTAGGCTTTCATGACGTCGGAGAACTCATTCTTGCGCAGCATGCCGTGGTCAACGAATATGCAGGTCAGGTTGCGGCCGATAGCCTTATTAAGCAACACGGCGGCAACGGTTGAGTCCACGCCTCCGCTCAGACCGAGCACGACGCGGTCGTTGCCGAGAGTCTGCTGCAGGTCGCGCACGGTGCTCTCGATAAACGATTCGGCGCTCCAGTCACACCTGGAGCCGCAGATATCGACAACGAAGTTGTGCAGCAGCTGCATGCCGCACTCCGAGTGGTAGACCTCGGGGTGGAACTGCACGCCCCAAAGCTGCTCGCCCTCGGCACGGTAGGCGGCCACGGGCACCTCGGGGGTCGAGGCGATGACGCCGAACGTTGCGCCGAGCGACGTAATCGTGTCGCCATGACTCATCCAGACCTGCGCGCCCTTTTCAATTCCGGCGAGCAGGGGGTCGGAGCCGCTGACATATTCCAGACGCGCGCGGCCATACTCGCGTGAGGGCGCCCCCTCGACGTTGCCGCCCGTCTCCCAGGCCATGAGCTGCGCGCCATAACATATGCCGAGAATCGGCAAGCGTCCGCGCAGGGTCGCGATGTCAATCTTGAACGCCTTCTCGTCATAGACGCTGAAAGGCGAACCCGAAAGGATTACGCCGATAACCGAGGGGTCGTCATAGGGAAACTTGTTGTAAGGAACGATTTCGCAATACGTGTTGAGTTCACGCACGCGCCGACCGATAAGCTGGGTCGTCTGCGAGCCGAAGTCGAGGATAATGATTTTCTGTTGCATGGGTCCGGGACTAATTTGTGCAAAGTTACGAATTTTTCCCGACCTGACAAAAACCCGCCCACCCCCGCACTGCCCACTCTTTTTTGTCACGTCAGGGAAAATTCGTAACTTTGCGCGCGTAATTTGACGCATCACAGATAATCCAATTCATTTATGAACATTTCTTATAACTGGCTGCGCGACTATGTCGACGGGCTCCCTTCGCCCGAAGAACTCGCCGCAGCATTGACGTCGACAGGCCTGGAGTGTGACACGGTCGAAGAGGTTGAAAGCATTCGCGGCGGTCTGCGCGGCCTCGTTGTCGGACGCGTACTGACCTGCGAGCCACACCCCGACAGCGACCACCTGCACATCACCACCGTTGACCTCGGTCTCGCCGAAGGCCCCGTCCGGATTGTCTGCGGCGCCCCCAACGTTGCCGCCGGCCAGGCCGTCATCGTCGCAACCGTGGGCACCACGCTCTACGACGGCGACAAGGAATTCAAAATCAAGAAAAGCAAGATCCGCGGCGTCGAATCGCTCGGCATGATATGTGCTGAAGATGAAATCGGCGTCGGCACGAGCCACGACGGCATCATCGTCATTCCCGACGCCCAGGCCCCCGCGCCCGGCACCCCCGCAGCCGAATATTTCGGCCTCGAGAGCGACTACGTTCTCGAAGTGGACCTGACGCCCAACCGCATCGACGGCGCCGGCCACTATGGCGTGGCCCGCGACTGGGCCGCCAAAGCCTCAATCGAGGGGCTGCATCCCAACCTCCGCCGCCCCGAGGGCCTCAACCCCGCGGCGCTCCCCGCCGGACACGGAATCAAAGTGACGGTCGAGAACCCCGCCGACTGCCCCCGCTACGCCGGACTGACAATCCGCGGCGTAAAGGTCGGCGAATCGCCCAAATGGCTGCGTGATCGCCTGACGGCCATCGGCCAGCGCCCCATCAACAACATCGTTGACATCACCAACTATATTCTCCACTCTTTCTGCCAGCCGCTCCACTGCTTCGACCTCTCGAAAATCAAAGGCGACGAAATCATCGTCAAGACCCTCGCGGCGGGCACCAAGTTCGTGACCCTCGACGGCGTCGAACGCACGCTCCACGAGCGTGACCTCATGATTTGCAACGCCGAGGAGCCGATGTGCATGGCCGGAATTTTCGGCGGCCTCGATTCGGGCGTCACCGAAAGTGCTACCGACATTTTCCTCGAGAGCGCCTGCTTCAACCCGACAACCATACGCAAAGCCGCACGCCGCCACGGCCTGAACACCGACGCCTCGTTCCGCTACGAACGCGGCGTTGACCCCAACGGCTGCATGTATGCCCTGATGGTCGCTGCAAAAATGGTTGTGGAACTCGCCGGAGGCGAAATCTGCGGCCCCGCGGTCGACCTCTACCCCAACCCGGTCGAGCGCCCCGTCGTTGAACTCAGCTTCAAGCAGATCAAAGACCTCGTCGGCGCCGAAATCCCCGCCGACACCGTGCGCGGCATCCTCGCGGCCCTCGAGATTGAGATCGAAAGCGAAGCCGAGGGCACCATGACGCTGCGCATCCCGACCTACCGCGTCGACGTCACCCGCCCCTGCGACGTCATCGAGGAAATTCTCCGCATCTACGGCTACAACAACGTCGGCTTCACCGACCACGTCAACTCCGCACTCAGCTACAAGACCCGCACCGACCTGGCCGACAAGCTCACACGCAAGATCATGAACCGCCTGACGGCCCAGGGCTTCTATGAAATCCTCAATAACTCGCTGACCTCAACGTCATATTATCCCGCAGCCGCCGAGGGCGTCACCTACGCCGGTGAAAACTGCGTCAAGCTCCTCAACCCGCTGAGCTCCGACCTCGGCGTCATGCGCCGCACCTTGCTTTTCGGCGGCCTGGAGGTCATCCGCCATAACGTCAACCGCCGCAACGGCGACCTGATGCTCGTCGAAACCGGCAACGTCTATAGCTTCAACCCCGACGCCGAATCAACCGTCGGGCAGCCGCTCGCCCCCTACAGCGAAGCCTCGCGGATTGCCCTGTGGCTGACCGGCAACGTGCGCGGCGCCTCATGGCTCGGAGCCGCTGAACCCGCCTCGTTCTATCACCTGCGCGCCTACGTCGAGGGCACCCTCGCGACCCTCGGTATAGACCCCGCGGACCTCGCTCTCGCCCCGACAACCGACCGCGCCGACATCTTCGCCACGGCCCTGACAATCTCGACACGCTCGGGCAAGGCCCTGGGCCACATGGGCATTCTCACCCCCGCACTGACCGCCCGCTTCGACATTGAGCGCCCCGTAATGTTCGCCGAGCTCGACCGCGACGCCATTGTGCAGCTCGTTGAGAAACATAACGTCACCTTCACCCCCGTGGCCAAGACCCAGCCCGTGCGCCGCGACCTCGCCCTGCTGATCGACTCCGCGGTCAGCTTCGCGCAAGTGCGCGACATTGTCGTGCGCAGCGAGCGCAAACTGCTCCGCAACGTGGAACTCTTCGATGTCTACGAAGGCAAGAATCTCCCCGCCGGCAAGAAGAGCTACGCAATCGCCCTGACCCTCCAGGACCCCGAGCGCACACTCCAGGACAAGCAGATCGACGCCGTCATGGCCAAGATTATTACCAACCTCAAACGCGAACTTGGCGCCGAATTGAGATAAAAGTTAAAAGTTAAAAATTAAAGGTTGGGACGCCGCAATAAGCGTAGGGTCGCCACCTGTGGCGACCGCCGGAACCGACAATATTAACCCACAAAAAATTAACCTCAATATAACACATGGGAAGAGCATTTGAATACCGAAAAGCCCGCAAGCTAAAACGCTGGGGCAACATGTCGAGAACCTTTACCCGCATCGGCAAGGAAATCACCATTGCAGCCAAAGCCGGAGGACCCGACCCCGACACCAACCCCCGCCTGCGCGTGCTGATGGCAAACGCCAAAGCCGCCAACATGCCCAAAGACACGGTTGAACGCGCAATCAAGAAAGCGACCGACAAGGACGCCGGCGACTACAAGGAAATAATCTACGAAGGCTACGGCCCCTTCGGCATCGCCATAGTGGTCGAAACCGCAACCAACAATAACACCCGCACCGTTGCCAACGTGCGCTCCTACTTCACCAAACACGGCGGCTCGCTCGGAACCTCCGGCTCCCTGTCGTTCCTCTTCGACCATAAGTGCGTCTTCAAAATCAAAGCCCCCGAAGGCGTTGAACTCGAAGACCTCGAGCTCGAACTCATCGACTGCGGCGTCGACGAAGTGGAAGCCGGCGACGAAGGCGAAATCATTCTCTACGGCGCCTTCGAGAACAACTCTGAAATTCAGCACTATCTCGAAGAAAACGGCTACGAAATCATCTCGTCGGAGTTCGAACGCATTCCCAATGACCTCAAAGACGTAACGCCCGAACAACGCGCGACCATCGAAAAACTTCTTGAAAAGTTCGAGGAAGACGAAGACGTCCAGAACGTCTTCCACAACATGCGCGAAGACGACTCCGACGACGAGGAGGCCTAAGACGTTGTTGCAGAACCTCAAAAACGCGAATCCAAACCACCCCATGCAGGAGGCTGTGTCAAAATAGGCGCAGCCTCTTTTAACATGAGTTCGATATAAGCGAAAAAATATTTGTTCGTAAATTATGATGCGAACTTCATCAATGACAGGCAATTAGGTTTGTTTTGAATTATATCGGACTCACTTAACTTACATTAAAATCAGGTTAATTATTGTGTTGCGGGCTTGGCGGCCCAAGTATCTTTTGGTAACTTTGCACGTCATTTTCCGAGGAGGTCTTACCGCAGGCCGACAGTAAGTCCGGCACAAGCCATGCGGCAGGGACGGCAAGTCACGGAACGGTTTGGCGGGCCGCCATCGGTGTTACGATGCCGTTGCTTCCAAAAGAAAGGATGACATAAATGAACTACAACGATTATATCTACAAGACAAAAAAGCACAATATATTATGAAAAGAAAAACAGGAATATTCGTTCCCGCGACGTTGGGAATGCTGACGGCTTTCGGTCCTTTCGTAACCGACTTCTACCTGCCGGTGCTCCCTGAGATGACCGAATTCTTCAGGACCTCGCCCGCACTTGTATCGATGAGCCTCACGGCAAGCATGGTGGGACTGGCCGCAGGCCAGATACTCATCGGACCGCTCACCGACAAGTTCGGACGCAAGCACATCCTTGTGGCGTCGATGCTGCTGTTTGCCGTGGCATCGGTGCTATGCATCCTGTCTACCGATATCCACGTGTTCAACGCCATGCGCGTGTTTCAGGGGCTGGCCGGAGCAGGCGGCATAGTGATCTCCAAGAGTATAGCCACCGACATGTTTTCAGGCAAGGACCTGGCCGGATTCATGGCCCTGCTGGGCGGCATCAACGGTATCGCGCCCGTGCTGGCTCCGGTGCTGGGCGGTTCGGTGGCCGGTTTCGCCTCGTGGCAGGGCGTGTTCTGCCTGCTGCTGGCCGTGGGCGTCATACTCATGGTATGCAGCATGTGCCTGAAAGAGAGCCTGCCCGTGGAGCGGCGCATGCATAAAAGCATGCTCAGCGTCTACGGGAACTTGTTCAAGGTGTTCCGCAACCCGTTGTTCACACTCAGCACACTGTCAGTAATGACCAGTGCATTCGCATTTTTCGCCTACATAGCCTCGTCGCCGTTCATCCTGCAACAAGTGTACCGCCTCAGTCCGTTCCATTTCAGCCTCTGCTTCGGCGTCAACGCCCTCATGATAGGTATCGGTGCCGGCTTGTCCACGCAGTTCCGCCATCAGTCCACGGCTCTGAAATGCGGTGCCATCAACATGCTGGTGGCCTCGGTGCTGGTAGCCCTGTGCCTGCTGGCGCACATGCCGCTGATATTGCTCATGGCGGCATATATGTACGTTCTGTTGTGTTTCGGGCTGATACAACCGGCCGTTACGGCCATTGCCCTCGACTGTGAGCGTGACAATGCCGGAGCGGCAAGCGCCATCTTCGGAGCATCCATCTTCCTGGCCGGAGGACTGTCGAGTCCGCTGGTGGGCATAGGCGAGATTAAGCTGGCATCGAGCGTGGTCATCTTTGCGGGCGCACTGCTCTGCATCATGGTGACGCTGCCTCTATGCCGCAGACTGAGGAGGGCGTGAGCGCAGGGGCAAGGCTGGCCCCGCAGCCACACTTCGGACACAAAACCTTGTTAACTATTTTTATCCAAAAATCCGAAAAATATTGTTATTTTAACCTATTTTGACTGACAGGCCGTTTCGTTAGCCATTTTTAACGAAAACAATAGCAAACTTTTCGACCTTTTGACCAGTGCGTTAAAGAAAAAATAGCTACCTTTGCATCGCAAATTAGAAAACAACTAAAAAAGTCATAATCAACATTTCATTTATGAGCAACTCAACAGTTAAGCCCGCCGAAGGCAAACTCGGCGTACTCGTGGTAGGCCTCGGTGCCGTTACCACAACGTTCATGACCGGCGTGCTCATGGCCCGCAAAGGTCTCGCCAAGCCTGTAGGCTCCATGACCCAATACGACCGCATCCGCGTCGGCAAGGGTAAGGACAAAAAATACCTCATGTACAAGGACATCGTCCCTCTGGCATCGCTTGACGACATCGTCTTCGGCGCATGGGACGTATATCCCGCCAACGCCTACGAAAGCGCCATCAACGCTGAGGTCCTCAAAGAAAAAGACATCAACCCCGTCAAGGAAGAACTCGAGGCTATCAAGCCGATGAAAGCCGCCTTCGACAAGAACTACGCCAAGCGCCTCGACGGCAACAACGTCAAGACCGTCAAGAACCGCTGGGACATGACCGAACAGATCCGCGAAGACATCCGCAACTTCAAGAAGACAACCGGCGTTAACCGCGTAGTCGTGCTTTGGGCCGCATCGACCGAAGTTTACGTCCCCGTAAACGAGAAGGTTCACGGCTCCCTCGCAGCCCTCGAAGCCGCAATGAAGGCCGACGACAAAGAGAACATCGCACCCTCTATGTGCTACGCCTATGCAGCCCTCTCCGAAGACTGCCCCTTCATCATGGGCGCGCCCAACACCACCGTCGACATTCCCGCAATGTGGGAGCTCAGCGAAAAAACCGGCAGGCCCATCGCAGGCAAAGACTTCAAGACCGGCCAGACCCTCGTCAAGTCGGGCTTCGCACCCATCATCGGCACCCGCATGCTCGGCCTCAGAGGCTGGTTCTCGACCAACATCCTCGGCAACCGCGACGGCCTCGTGCTCGACGAACCCGCAAACTTCCGCACCAAAGAAGTAAGCAAGCTCTCGACCCTGGAGTCAATCCTCGTGCCCGAAGCACAACCCGACCTCTATAGCAACTACTACCACAAGGTCCGCATCAACTACTATCCCCCGCGCAACGACAACAAAGAAGGCTGGGACAATATCGACATCTTCGGCTGGATGGGCTACCCCATGCAGATCAAGATTAACTTCCTCTGCCGCGACTCTATCCTCGCAGCCCCCCTCTGCCTCGACCTCGTGCTGCTGAGCGACCTCGCAGCCCGCGCCGGTCGCCACGGCATCCAGCGTTTCCTGAGCTTCTTCCTCAAGAGCCCGATGCACGACTACACTAAAAACGAAGTGCCCGTCAACCACCTCTTCCAGCAGTACACCATGCTCAAGAATGCTATCCGCGAGATGGGCGGTTACGAAGCCGACGAAGAAATCGACTAAAATCTATTCATAATCAAAGATGTGTCCGGGCGCGGTGAGCAATCTCCGCGCCCGGTTTTTGTCTCCGCACCTGCGCATTATTGCCACTTTTAACACTTCCATACCTGCGCATTATTGAAATTTTTAACACTTCCATACTTGCGCATTATTGAAATTCTCACTACATTTGCGGCATAAGCAGCTATAACTATGATTTTTAAAAGGAAGATTTACAATAAACTCCTCGACTGGAAGAAAAATGTTGCCGGCACTAAAGCTCTGCTGATTGAAGGAGCCCGACGTATCGGAAAGTCCACAATATGCCGGGAATTTGCCGGACAAGAATATAAATCGTCAATCTTCATCGACTTCAATACGGCGCCCGAAAGCGTCGTCAATGCGTTTGACCGCCACCTAAACGACCTCGACACCCTATTTCTGATTTTATCCACCGAATATTCCACTCAACTATACGAACGCGACTCTCTGATTATTTTTGACGAAGTTCAGCAATGCCCAAAAGCTCGCCAGGCAATCAAATATCTCGTTGCCGACGGACGATATGACTACATAGAGACCGGCTCTCTGATTTCCATCCGCGAACGCGTAAAAGACATTACCCTCCCCTCGGAAGAGCGCAAGATACCGATGTATCCCATGGACTTCGAAGAGTTCCTTTGGGCAATGGGCGAAACCCAAATGTCGAATTATATTCGCCAATGTTTCAATAAAGAAGAACCATTGGAAAGAGAACTCCACGAAAAGGCCATGTTGCTCTTCCGGCAATACATGATAGTAGGAGGTATGCCAAAACCGCTGTCGGCATATATTGAACATGGCTTCAGTTTCGAGAAAGCCGACATTGAAAAGCGCGACATCCTGGCTTTATACCGGAATGACATAATGAAAATCGGCGCATCATACCGCACAAACGTGCTCGCCATTTTTGACCAGATTCCCGCATTTCTATCCAAAGCCGAACGACGCGTAACTCTCAGCCGGGTAGAAAAAGGAGCGACATTCCCCAAATATCACGACACATTTTTCTGGCTCGCAGACTCCATGATTGTCAATCAATGCTTCAACTGCAACGACCCGAATGTCGGCCTATCCCTGAACGAAGATCGCTCATACGTTAAATGCTACATGGGCGACACCGGCCTGCTCATAAGTCATACATTCGACGAAAACGAGATTTCCGACAATGGACTATATCGCGAGCTGCTGCTGGGGAAGCTATCGGTCAACGAAGGTATGTTTTATGAAAACATCATCTCGCAGATGCTCGTCGCTGCAGGCCACAGACTCTATTTCTACACACGCTACAATAAAGACAAGCACCGCAACGACATCGAAATCGACTTTCTGCTCTCTAATGCCAGCAAACTCAACCACAAAATATTCCCCATTGAAGTAAAATCAAAAGAGAAATACTCAACGACCTCACTGAGCCGCTTCAATGAATTATTTCAAAAAAGGATTGAACGCTGCTATATTATCCACCCAAAAAATCTGCGCGTCGACAACAACCGCCTTTATCTGCCGGCCTACATGGCCTTCTGCCTGTAAGGCCGGGCGGTTGCGGGGGTCGAAAAAAGTTCGTAAATTTGCACTATCGCTCAGAAGCAGCAAATAAGTACACTTATATATCCCATCTTTTCGATTATGGCAAACGACATCCGCAAGATTGGCACCGCGCTGATCTCCGTCTTCCACAAAGACGGCCTCGATGAAATCCTCGCCCTCCTCAACAAGGCCGGCGTAAAATTCCTCAGCACCGGAGGCACCCGCACGTTTATCCGCGAACTCGGCTACGACTGTGACGCCGTTGAAGACCTCACGGGCTATCCGTCGATTCTAGGCGGACGCGTAAAAACGCTCCACCCCAAAGTTTTCGGCGGCATTCTGAACCGTCGCGAGAACTCCGGCGACCAAGAGCAGATTGCCAAGTATGAAATCCCTCCGATCGACCTCGTTATCGTTGACCTCTATCCCTTCGAGGCAACTGTCGCATCCGGAGCCTGCGACGAAGACATTATCGAAAAGATTGATATCGGCGGCATCTCGCTGATTCGCGGCGCCGCAAAGAACTGGCGCGACGTTGTCATCGTTGCCTCCAAAAACCAATACGGCCCGCTGCGCGAACTGCTTGAAACCCAGGGCGCACAGACCGACGCCGCCCAGCGCCGCCGGTTCGCAAAAGAGGCATTCAGCGTCAGCAGCCGGTATGACGCGGCAATATTCAACTACTTCGACCGCGAGAACGCTAACCCGTCGGCCCTGCGCGTTGCCGTCGACGGCATCAAACCGATGCGCTACGGCGAGAACCCCCACCAGAAGGGCTATTTCTTCGGCGACTTCGACGAGATGTTCACTCAGCTCCACGGCAAGGAAATCTCCTATAACAACCTCCTCGACATCGACGCCGCAGTCAGCCTCATCGCCGACTTCAACACGCCGACTTTCGCCGTGCTCAAACACAACAACGCATGCGGCGTGGCCTCACGCCCGACGATTGCCGAGGCATGGCGCGACGCCCTCGCCGGAGACCCCGTCAGCGCTTTCGGCGGCGTGCTCATCACCAACGGCACCGTCGACACCGAAACCGCCAAAGAGATAAATTCCATATTCTTCGAGGTCATCATCGCCCCGGCCTACACCGACGAAGCTCTCGAGGTGCTCAAATGCAAAAAGAACCGCATCATCCTCATTCAGCATAAAGGCAACGACTCGCGCATCGGCTACCGCTCATGTCTTAACGGCGCCCTGGTCCAGGAACGTGACCTCAAAGTCGAAACCGCCGCGGACCTCACTCCCGCAACACCCCATCCCGTTGACCCGTCGCAGATTGAAGACCTCCTGTTTGCCAACAAGATAGTCAAGCACTCCAAGAGCAACGCCATAGTCCTGGCCAAAGGCCGGCAGCTTCTGGCATCGGGCGTGGGACAGACCTCGCGCGTCGACGCCCTCAAGCAGGCCATTGCCAAAGCCCGCAGCTTCAACTTCGACCTGAAAGGCGCCGTCATGGCCTCCGACGCATTCTTCCCCTTTGCCGACTGCGTAGAGATTGCCCACGAAGCCGGCATCACCGCCGTCATACAGCCCGGCGGCTCCATCCGCGACCGTGAAACCATTGACTACTGCTCCGCCAACAACATGGCCATGTTCCTCACCGGCATCCGCCACTTTAAACACTGAGAAATGAAAAATGAAAAATGAAAAATGAAAAATGAAAAATGAGATATTAAAATTGATGTGCGAAGATGAAAGATGACCCACTGAAAGGGCAAAGCCGGGATTTTGCCATCAAGATAATATTCATGGCAAGGAAAATACAAACCGACAAACACGAGTACGACCTGTCACGACAAGTTCTAAAGTCGGGCACGAGCATAGGCGCAAATCTTGCCGAGGCCAGATTTGCCGCAAGCAAAGCCGACTTCATCAACAAGATGCGCATCGCACTTAAAGAAGCTAATGAAACGTCATATTGGCTCGACTTGCTCCACGCAACGGATTTAATTGACAATACGACATTTGAAGAATTATCAAACGACTGTAAATCAATCATATACCTGCTAATCAAATCAATCAATACATCGAGAATCGAAAACTAAATTTGAAATATATCAAATTTTTTCCTAAATTCGCAAGCCATAAATAGCTAAAACTGATGTTTTGGCTCATCATTTTTAATTCTCATCTTTCATTTTTAATTTTTCATTTTTAATTTAAAAGTGGGCCTTTTTTCGCTTACAAAGGAGATTGCTATTGACCTCGGAACGGCCAATACCATTATATTGCACAACGATAAGATCGTGATCGACGAGCCGTCGATCGTGGCTATCGACAAAATCACCCAGAAGCTCATCGCCGTCGGCAAGGAAGCCGCCCTGATGCGCGGAAAGGAGAACCCTAACATAACGACAATCAGGCCCCTGCGTCAGGGAGTTATCGCAGACTTCAACGCCGCCGAACTGATGATTCGCGGCCTGGTCAAGAAGAGCAGCGGATCGCGCGGATGGTTCTCGCCGTCACTGCGAATGGTTGTCGGCATCCCCTCGGGCTCGACCGAAGTGCAAATCCGCGCCGTGCGCGACTCCAGCGAGCACGCCGGAGGCCGCGACGTCTACATGATTTACGAGCCTATGGCAGCAGCCCTCGGCATCGGCCTCGACGTTGAGGCTCCAGCCGGCAACATGATTGTCGACATAGGCGGCGGCACGACCGAAATCGCCGTAATCTCCCTGGGCGGCATCGTTGCCAACATGTCTATCCAGATTGCCGGCGACGACCTCACCGAAGACATCATCGGCCACATGAAACGCGCCCACAACCTCCGCGTCGGCGAGCGCACCGCCGAGCAAATCAAAATCCACGTCGGCTCGGCCCTCACGGAACTCGAAAACCCGCCGGAGGACTACGTCGTCCACGGCCCCAACCACGTCACCGCCCTCCCCATGGAGGTTCCCGTCAGCTACCAGGAGATTGCCCACTGCCTCGAAAAATCGATCTCGAAGATTGAAACCGCAGTGCTCAACGCTCTGGAACAGACACCCCCGGAACTCTATGCCGACATCGTAAAGAACGGCATCTGGCTCGCAGGCGGCGGCGCCCTTATCCGCGGCCTCGACAAGCGACTGACCGACAAAATCGGAATACAGTTCCACGTTGCCGAAGAACCGCTGCTGAGTGTTGCCCGCGGCACGGCCGTGGCCTTGAAAAACGTCGACAAGTTCTCTTTCTTGATTCGCTGATGCGGTGAGAACCATCGCCGACTTCCTGGTGCGCCATAGCGCCTGGTTCACGTTCCTGCTCCTCGCCGGAATAAGTGGATTTATGCTCCTGCGCGGCAACCCGTATCATCAGGCCGTGTTCATGACCTCAGCCGGGCGTGTCAGCTCCGGGATTTACTCGGTCGCCAATAGCGTCACCGGCTACTTCCACCTCCGCTCCATCAACGACGACCTGCAGCAGCGCTTGGCCCGCCTCGAGCTCGAGAACCTCACCCTGCGCCGCTCGATGCAGCGCATCAACGAACGCATCTATGCCGACTCGGTGAAACCCGCCGAGGCCCTCGCGCCATATGACTTCATCATTGCGCGGGTAATCAACAACTCCATTGTACGCCCCAACAACTTCATCACCCTCGACCGAGGATCGGCCGACGGCATCGCCCCGGAAATGGGCGTCGTCGACCAGAACGGCATCGTCGGCATCGTCAACGTCGTCGGCCCCCACACCTCGCGCATCATCTCGCTGCTCAACAGCGACCTGCGCCTAAGCTGCAAAGTCAAAGGCAGCGACGCCTTCGGCTCCCTGATCTGGGACGGACGCTCGCCGCGCCAGGCCGTGCTCGAAGAGCTTCCGCGCCACGTCGAGTTCTCGCCCGGCGACACGATAATCACCTCGGGCTTTTCGGTAGTATTTCCCGAGGGCATACCCGTCGGCACCGTCGTCGAGCAGATGCACGACGCCGACGACAACTTTTACTCCCTGCGCATAGACCTGCTGACCGACTTCGCGACGTTGTCGACCGTGCGCGTAATCCGCAACTTCCAGAAAGAAGAAATCGAAGCCACCGAAACAGACGCCGTCAACAAATCCGGGCAATTCTGACATTGAACTTCGGAAGCAGCCGCAACGGCTGCCACGACTCTTTCGACGCACGCAGCCCCGGGCTTCCGGCATCGTCCTGACGGTTGGCATAGAGCAGCCGCGGAAGCCTGCGCATCATCTCCGCGCAATAGAGCGACGTCAGCGCCTCGTTGGCCCCGGCAACGGTGTGGTCACACTTTTCAACATGAACGTGGAGCGTGTCGCCCTTTGGCTCTCCAACGGTGAAGCCGACGACAGCATCACCGACCGTCAGCACGCTGCCGCAGAAATATGGGGAATAATCCTCCCAGCGCCGCAACATGGTGCTCACGGCCTCATATTCAGCGGCGCCGGTAGCGGAATCGTCGCAGCCTACCCGTTTCAGCAGCTCTATGCAACCGGCCGTCGTCCCGGCGGAGAGGTCAACCAGCCGCGCCCCGGGGTTCTCAGAGCGGAAACGGTTGACGTGGTTGCGTTTGCGTTTCATCGCGCCGCCCTCGAGCGAGGACAGGCGACGGATACCATAGAGATAGTCGCTCCATTCGCGACCGAGCTCCGAAACCTCGGCGTCGGGCTCCGAGGCAAAGAGGTGCAGACGGTCTTCGGGCACGGCCGAGAACCATAGCGGCCCCGAGGCCGACACCCGCAGGCGCTCCAACGACTCGCCGAGCGAAGCGTCGCCGACCGGCATTGCAAAAGCGCGCACATCGAGGTCATCCTCGCGCCCGCCGCTGATATACAACGTATTGTCGGCCAACGCCATGCGATAATCGAAATAGTTGACCCACAGGACAATGCCCCCGAAGGTATAATCACACGTGCGACTATCCGACAGACTCATCATGCGGGCAATGTCGCCGAAATCGCCCGGCGTGATGCGGTGAAACGCGAGCCGCCGCCTGGTTGCGGGTTGAACGATATTCTTCATAGTGAAATAAAAACCGCTCGTGGCACCGGAATGTTCGGGTTGGGGGTTTAACAATATTTTTGTAACTTTGCAGTCTAAACGTTTAGAAAGAATGAAAATTTTCACTGCCGACCAAATTCGCGAAATCGATCGCAAAACCATAGAAAACAACGGCATCACCTCCCTGCAGCTCATTGAACGCGTTGCCGAAGGGGTTGCTGTCGAGGTTGTCAGCCGCCTGAAGGCCAATAGTCGCATCTCTATATTCGCCGGCCCGGGCAACAACGGCGCCGACGCTCTCGCCGCCGCGACCATGCTCTATGACCAGGGCTACAAGCCCGAGGTGTTTCTCTTCAACATCGGCGGCGACAAGCTCTCGGCCGACTGCGCAACCATGCGCGACCGCCTGCTGCACCAATGGCCCGACGCCGACTTCACCGAGGTCATCAAGCAATTCAACCGCTCCCACCTCGACCGCAACAGCATCGTCGTCGACGGCCTCTTCGGCACCGGCCTCCGCGAGGCCCTGAGCGGAGGCTTCCGCGAACTCGTTAAATTCATCTGCGATAGCGGAGCCACGGTCATCAGCATCGACGTTCCCTCGGGCCTATCGGTCGACTGGAACCCAAACGCCATTGCCCGCAACATGGTCCACGCCACGGTGACCCTCGGCGTGCAATTCCCCCACTTGTCATTTCTCATGGCCGAAAACGCCGACATCGTCGGCGAATGGAAAACCATCGACATCGGCCTTAGCGCCACCGAAATCCGCCGCATGGCCCCGGCGTTCTACTACATCGAACGCCCCGACGTGCGCCGCCTGCTCAAACCCCGCCATCCTTTCGCCTCGAAAAGCGACTTCGGCTCGGCAATGATCGCCGCCGGCAGCTACGGAATGATGGGCGCCGCAGTTCTCAGCGCCCGCGGAGCCCTCCGCGCCGGAGTAGGACGCCTGACAGTGTTCTCCCCCCGCTGCGGTTACGAAACGATGCAGACCTCCGTGCCCGAAGCGATGTTCGCAGCCTCCAACGCCGATCTCGCAATCGGCGAAATCCACGCCTCGCACCCCTACAACGCCATAGCCATCGGCCCCGGAATCGGGACCTCCGAAGCAACGACCAACGCCCTGGAGCGCTTCCTGACGCTCTACGACAAACCCCTCGTGCTTGACGCCGACGCCCTCAACTGCATTGCCCGCCGCCAGACCCTGCTCCACCACGTTCCGACCCACTCCATCCTGACGCCCCACGCCGCCGAGTTCGACCGCATATTCGGCCAGCACTCCGGCTCCGAATCCCGCCTGGTGAAGGCAATCGAAATGGCACGCTTCCACAACATCATCATCGTGCTCAAAGGACGCTACACTGCCATTGTGCGCCCCGACGGCCTCGTCTACTTCAACTCCTCGGGCACCCCGGCAATGGCAACCCCCGGCGCCGGCGACGTGCTCACCGGAGTCATCACCGGCCTCCTCGCTCAGGGCTATAACCCCGAAGTCGCTGCCCTTGCCGGAGTATACATCCACGGCCTCGCGGGCCAGCTTGCCGCCGAATCCGAAGGAACCTACGGAGTCACCGCCGGCGACATTGCCGCAAACATCGGCCGCGCAATCAAAATTATTCACTCCTGACCGAACGCACCCTCACCCATAAGAGTTAATAATAACATGAAAAAAATTCTGACCGCCGCACTCGCCGTCCTGACCCTCACAATCTCAGCAACGGCCCAGAACGTCAACAAGCTCGCCGCCACGAAGGCCAACGACTACGGCATCGCCTACTCGCTGCCCCGGACCGTCGTGGACATCACTCTCGAGGCCGAGCAAACCATCGAAACCCCCGGCGAATTCTATAATTACGCCGAGCGATACCTCGGCTCCGCAACCGCACGCAAAGCCGTGCGCGCCACCTCAACCTCCTGGAAACTCCTCTCGGCCGTCATCACGGCCAATAGCGAGATTCCCGACGGCGCAGAAACCTACCTCATGCAATTCAAGGGGGGCAGTCCGGTCTACGTCATGCTCTCCGATCGCGGAATACCGCTGACAATCAATGCCGAAGCCCCCCACGCCGAAGCCAAAGAACCCGAACTTCCCGTTGCAAAACCTCTCACGACCTCACCCCTCGACAGCAAAGCCGCCCGTTACGCCGTCACCGAAGAGATGCTCCAGAGCTCCTCGCTCGCCAAGCGCGCACAACTCGCCGCAGACCAGATCATGCAGCTCCGCCAAAGCCGCCAGGACTACCTCACCGGACAGGCCGACAACATGCCCGACGGCAAAGCCCTCGAACTCATACTGCAAAACATCAACGCCCAGGAAGAGGCCCTGACGGCAATGTTCCTCGGCACGGTGCGCACCTCGACCGCCGTAACCACCGTGAACTACACCCCGGGAACCGAACCGGCATCAAACGTAGTGATCGCCCGCCTCAACCCGCTCAAAGGATTCGTTGGAGCCAACGACCTCTCGGGCGCACCCATTTACCTGAACTACAACGTCAAGTCGCGCGGCAAACTCCCCCTCGACGAAAAAGGAAAACAGAAAACCTTCCCCAAAGGCGGAGTGCCGTACTGCATTCCCGGCTCGGCGCAATTCAGCGTCAGCTTCGACGGCAAGAACCTTGACCGCAAAACTATTGACGTCTGCGCCCTCGGAGTCGTGTTCGGCCTCGACCCCACTTTCTTCACCAACAAAAAAGAACCCGGCTACGCAATCTTTGACCCCCTGACCGGCGCCATCCGCGAACTCGGCAACTAATTCCGCCCCGACAAATGGACCTCAACGCTCTACGCGACAAGGTCAAGACATTCTTTGACCTGACCCCGTTTCTGATTCCGCAGGCCGATGCCGAAGCCGCCATACGCGAAGGCGTCAGCTTCCGCGGCATGAACTCGCTGATTCTCGTCGTTGCAATCTTCATCGCCTCCCTCGGGCTGAACACCAACTCCACCGCCGTCATTATCGGCGCCATGCTGATTTCCCCGCTAATGGGTCCGATTATCGGCATTGGCCTCGCCGTCGGCGTCCACGACTTCGAACTGATGAAGCGGTCATTCCGCAACCTGATGATTGCCGCCTCAATCTCCGTGTTGACCTCATGCTTCTACTTCCTGATTTCGCCCGTCAACGAAAACCACTCCGAGCTGCTCGCACGCACAACCCCGACAATCTACGACGTCTTCATCGGATTCTTCGGCGGCGCCGCAGGAATTCTTGCCCTCGGAGCCAAAAACAAAGGGAATGTGATCCCCGGAGTCGCAATCGCAACCGCCCTGATGCCCCCGCTCTGCACCGCAGGCTACGGCATGGCAACCCTCCAGCCTCAATACCTCTTCGGAGCCCTCTACCTATTCTTCATCAACTCGGTCTTCATCGCCGTTGCGACCTACGCGGGAGTCAAACTCATGCGCTACCGCCTGAAAGCATTCGCCAACGCCGACCGCGCCCGACGAGTGCGCCGCACGGTCTACATCATCGCGACCCTGACAATGCTCCCCGCGATTTACCTGACCTACACGATGTTCGTCCAGAACAACTTCACCCAAAACTGCTCCCATTTCGTTGCCGACCGCCTGAACTTCCCCAACACCCAGGTGCTCAACTACAAAACCGCAATGTCAAAAGAAGGCAACACCCTGACCATAACCCTGATGGGCCAACCTCTGCCCGAAGACTCACTGTTGACCGCACTGACCGACTTCCTGCCCCAATATCACCTCGCAGGAACCCGCCTGCGGATAATCCAGGGCACCACCCCCGCGCGCCTCGACCTCGAAAAAACTTCCGGCGCCATGCTCTCAACCATGTATGCAATGACGCAGCAGACAATCGAACGCCAGCAAAACGTCATTGATTCCCTCAACTCCCGGCTCGAAATCATCGAGGCCAACGACTCTCTCGGCGCCACCATAGCCCCCGAACTCAAAGTCCTCTTCCCGAAAGTCCGCCGCATTGCCGTCACCTCCACCATTGCCGCCGACATATCCTCCCCCGGTGCCGAAGCCGACACCACCGGCGCCGCAGCCGACACCCTCAACCTCGCCCTGGTCAGCTACTCCGCCCCGATGACACCCGCCGAGACCGCCAAATTCCGCGACTACCTCCGCGCCCGCTTGAACCGCCCGACCCTCCGCCTCCTCCCCATCTGAACATTATTTAACGCAGGGGCATTATGTTTTATATGAAATTTTGTGTAACTTTGCCCTCGTGTTGAACTTCACACCATTATGCCGGCCCCTGTTTGCCGCGAAAACCAAGTCACTTAAAAACCACGCCGCCGACCTCGAACAGACGCAGCTCGGAGTGCTCCGGCAACTTCTCCACGACGCCCGGTCAACTGAAATCGGACGGCGTTATGCTTTTGCTGGCATCGACGCCGCCGCGGCCTACTGCGCCCGCGTGCCGCTACTTCCCTATGAAGATATACGCCCTCTGGTAATGCGCATGGTTGCCGGCGAGGCCAACGTGTTGTGGCCCGGACGATGCCGCCGCTTCGCCCAATCATCAGGGACCTCCGACGGCCGCAGCAAATACGTCCCCGTTACCGACTCTTGCCTCCGCCGAAACCACTATCGCGGCACGGCAGACTGCGTGGCCCTCTATCTCGACCTCTTTCCCGAAAGCCGACTGCTGGGGGGACGCTCTTTCATTCTCGGCGGCAGCTTCGCGACCGAACTGCGCCAACATCCCGCCGACGTGAAAATCGGCGACCTCTCGGCCCACCTGATTGAAAAGATGCCCGCAGGATCCGCATTGCTCCGCGTTCCCGCCGACCCGCGCGTTGCCCTGCTCACCGACTGGCATGAAAAACTCCCCGCCCTGGTCGAGGCCGCGCGACGCGCCGACGTACGCTCGATTTCGGGCGTGCCTTCGTGGTTCCTCACCGTGCTCCGCGAAGTGGTAAAAGCCACCGGAGCCGAAACCATCCACGACGTCTGGCCAAACCTCGAAGTGTTCTTCCACGGCGGCATCTCCTTTGAACCCTATCGCGAGCAATATGAGGCCATAACCGACCCCTCGAAAATGCACTATCTGGAGACCTACAACGCCTCCGAGGGCTTCTTCGCCGTTCAAGACCGCCATGCCCCCGGCGCCATGCTCCTCATTCCCGACGCCGGTGTATTCTATGAGTTCGATCCCCTCGACGGCTCCGAGCCCCGCAAAGCCTGGGAGGTCGAGGTCGGCAAGGTCTACTCGATGGTCATCACCGCCGCCAACGGCCTCTGGCGCTACCCGTTGGGCGACACCGTCAGGATTGAAACAATCAACCCCCTGCGCATATCCATTGCCGGGCGCACGAAACTCTACATCAACGCATTCGGCGAGGAACTCATGGTCCATAACTCCGACGCCGCCCTCGCGGCGACATGCGCGGCCATCGGATGCAAGGTCAGCGACTACACCGCCGCGCCGGTCTACACCACCGGCGCCAACCACGGCCATCACCAATGGCTCATAGAATTCGACGCACCCCCACCGTCGATTTCCGATTTTGCCACCGAACTCGACAACAGACTCTGTCGCGAAAACTCCGACTACGCAGCAAAACGCTCCGGCTCCATCTTCCTCGACCCGGTTGAGGTCATTGCCCTGCCGAGAGGCACGTTCAACTCCTGGCTCGAAGCTACCGGAAAGCTCGGCGGACAGCGAAAGGTGCCCCGACTCTGCCCGGACCGCCACATAGTCGACTCCATTCTTGCCCTGCCGGGAGAAAATATCCGTATGAACAATACGGCAGGCTCAGGCATTGTAGTAGTACAACACCCACCAAAATTCAACTAATTATTTTTAACCGTTTATGAAAAAATTTATCCTCGCTGCTATTGCAACAGGCGCATTATCCGGCGTGGCTAATGCCGAAAACCGCGAACTCGCACCCGTAGCTCCCTGCGATAACTGGTCCATTACTCTCAAGGGAGGAATAGCAAATCCCCTAAATGCAACCCACGGCTCATTTAAGGACAACATCCGCGGCGCCGCCGGCATGGAAGTACGCAAACAGATTGCCCCCGCATTCGGACTCGGCGTTGAAAGCGACTTCGGCTTCAACACATCGACCTGGAACAAGCGGCCCTCGAAACACAACGTCATCGACGACATGTATATCGGCCTCTTCGGCGCCGTGAACCTCAACAACCTCTTTGCCGGCTATGCCGGGCAACCCCGCGTCTGCGAAGTTGAAATCGTTGGCGGCGCCGGATGGCTCCACGGATTCGTTCCCAAAAGTCAGGGCCCGGATTACGACAACATGGGCGTCAAAACCGGCCTCAATCTCAACTTCAACCTCGGCGAAAGCCGCGCATGGACTATCGGCCTCAAACCCGCAATTATCTGGAATGTCACCGAAAACGGCTATAAAGCATTCTCCGGACGAACTGCCGCCCTCGAACTCATGGCCGGCGTGACCTACCACTTCGGCTGCGCCAACGGAACCCACAACTTCGCCTTCGCCGCTCCATGCGACTATAGCGCATACAACGACCAAATCAACGCCCTCCGCGCAATGGTCGTCGCTCAGGAAGCCGGCATCGCCGACCTCACCTCGGCCAACGCCAACCTGAAAGCACAACTCGACGAATGCCTCAACCGCCCCGCGACCGTCGTGACCAACACCGTGGTTGAAACCAACAACAACCTCCAGAGCATACGCTACGTCTTCTACCGCATCGGCTCATCGAAGATTACCGCCGACCAGCAGCCCAACATCGAGATGATAGCCAACTACATGAAGAAGAACCCCAAATCGACCGTAGTCATCAAAGGTTACGCATCGAAAGACGGCAACCTCTCGTTCAACGAACGCCTCGCAGCCGCTCGCGCCCAAAGCGTCAAGTCAATGCTCACCAACAAATACGGCATCAAAGCCTCGCGCATAAAGGCCGAAGGCCAGGGCATCGGCGAAATGTTCAAAGAAGAAAGCTGGAACCGCGTTGCAATCTGCATCCTCGACGACAACAACTAATCCACCCTATTCATAACTCAAACGAAACCGGCCGGACATGCCCCCGCACGTCCGGTCGGCCTCATCTTTAATAATCTTTAACATTCATCGCCGCTAATTTTGCGTAACTTTGTCAGTAGATGTCGGAACTGTCGCAAAATAGAGGCCGCGGATGGCTCATGATTGCCCGCGTCACGGTAGAGGCCGCGGCGGCTTTCTTCATAACCGCCTCGCTGATGGACTATGGCGTCAGAAGCTCCGCAATCGGCCGCCACATCGCCGAACTCCAGATTGTACCCGCCGCACTCGGACTCTCGCTCGCAGTCATAGCCCTATGGCTCGGCGTCACCCTCATTTTCGGCCGCATCTACTGCTCCACCGTCTGCCCCCTCGGCGCTCTCATCGATCTGGGCTCGCGAATGCGCCCCGAACGCAAGCCCTTCCGCTACCGCCGCCCCAACCGCATTTTGCCCGCCGCATCTTTTCTCATCCTCATCCTTGCCCTGACGCTCAACGCGCCGTTCGCACGCACATGGCTCGAACCCTACGGACTCTACGCCTCGCTGGTCAACTCGCTGACCCTCGGAAGCACATGGCTCGCCACGGCAATCGCAACAGTCATCGTCGTCGCCATCGCAATCATTGCCTACCGCCGCGGACGCCTCTTCTGCAACACCATATGCCCGCTCGCCGCCCCGCTGGGACTCGTCGGGCGCCACAGTGCCTTCCACATCGACATCAACACAGACCTCTGCACCCAGTGCCGACGTTGTGCCGACGCCTGCAAGGCCCAGTGCATAAACCTCGACGACCACGTCGCCGACATGAGCCGCTGCGTCGTATGCTTCAATTGCCTCGCAGTCTGTCCCGACGAAGCCATTGCCTATACCCTCAGCCGCCACACTCTCTCGACCCCTATGATGCAAAAAATCAAAAATTTCAAATCCGATAAATCACCAACCATTGCATGCAACAATACCTCCAGCTCCTGTGCGACATCCTCGAAAACGGAACCCGCAAAACCGACCGGACCGGAACCGGAACACTGAGCGTCTTCGGCCGACAGATGCGCTATGACCTCGCCGACGGATTTCCGCTGGTGACCACCAAGAAACTCCACCTCAAATCAATAATCCACGAACTCCTTTGGTTCCTTCGCGGCGACACCAACATCGGCTACCTCCGCGATAACGGCGTGAGAATATGGAATGAATGGGCCGACGAGAACGGCGACCTCGGCCCCGTATATGGCCGGCAATGGCGCGCATGGCCCGACGGACGCGGAGGCGTCATCGACCAGATTGCCCAAGTTGAGCGGCAGATAAAGGAGAACCCCGACTCGCGCCGCCTCATAGTCTCGGCATGGAACGTCGCCGACATCCCCGCAATGGCCCTGCCCCCCTGCCACGCTTTCTTCCAGTTCTATGTCGCCGACAACCGCCTCTCGCTCCAGCTCTACCAGCGTTCGGCCGACTGCTTTCTCGGAGTCCCCTTCAACATTGCCTCCTACGCCCTGCTGCTGCAGATGATGGCTCAGGTCACCGGCCTCGAACCGGGTGAATTCATCCACACGACCGGCGACACCCACCTCTATACCAACCACCTCGACCAGGCGCGACTGCAGATTACCCGCACCCCCCGCCCCCTGCCGCGCATGATTCTAAACCCCGACGTCAAGTCAATTTTCGATTTCAGGTTCGAAGACTTCACCCTCGAGGGTTACGACCCCCACCCCCACATTCCCGCTCCCGTCGCCGTCTGAGGCCTGCGGCGCCGCAGGCGCCATTTCCGCATTATGATACTCAACTATATCTGGATAGCATTCTTCCTCATCGCTTTCGCCGTTGCCGCGGCAAAGACCCTGCTGACCGGCAATCTCGACGTCTGGACTGACATCATGTCGGCGTCGTTCTCCTCCTCGGCCACGGCCTTTGAACTCGCCCTCGGCCTCACCGGCATCCTCAGCCTCTGGCTCGGACTGATGAAAATCGGCGAGCGCGCCGGAGTTATCCGTGTGTTCGGCCGTCTGGTCAGCCCCCTCTTTACCCGCCTCTTCCCCGGAGTGCCCAAAGACCACCCCGCGATGGGGTCCATTTTCATGAACGTCTCCGCCAATATGCTCGGCCTCGACAACGCCGCGACCCCCCTGGGACTCAAAGCAATGCAGGAACTCCAGACCCTAAACCCCGAAAAAGAGCGCGCAACAGACGCCATGATAATGTTTCTCGTGCTCAACGCCTCGGGGCTCTGCCTGATTCCGATAAGCATCATAATGTATCGCGCACAAGCCGGCGCCGCAAACCCTACGGACGTATTCATGCCGATACTCGTCGCAACGTTCATCGCCACCCTCGTCGGCATCATCGCCCTCTGCCTCAAGCAGCGCATCTCGCTCAAAGACCCCGTGCTGCTCGCCTGGCTCGGCGGCCTCGCCGCCCTGGTCGGCGCTATGGTCTGGTTCTTCTCGTCGCTCGAACCCGACGACGTCAGGCGCTATAGCTCATTCTTCGCCAACTTTCTGCTCTTCAGCGTAATCACCCTCTTTATAATTGCCGGCCTGCGCAAGCGCATCAACATGTATGAAACCTTCATCGAAGGTGCCCGCGAAGGCTTCCTGACCGCCGTCAAAATCATTCCCTATCTCGTTGCAATTCTCGTTGCCATAGCAATGTTTCGCGCTTCCGGAGCCATGGACGTCATTACCGGCGCCCTTGAGCGCGCAGTCTCCGCCCTCGGCCTCGACGCCGAATGGGTCGGCGCACTGCCTACCGCCCTGATGAAACCTCTCAGCGGCTCAGGCTCCCGAGGCATGATGGTCGACCTGATAACAACCTACGGCGCCGACTCCTTCGTGGCCCGCGTCAGCGCCGCAATCCAGGGCAGCACCGACACCCTCTTCTACGTCCTCGCCGTCTACTTCGGCAGCATCGGCGTGCGCCGCACCCGCTATGCCGTGACCTACGGCCTCCTCGCCGACATCACCGGCTCCATATGCGGCATCCTCGCCGCCTACCTCTTCTTCGGCTAAGCATTCCCACGGAATTATGCGCCTGAAATCACGGTTCCGGCCTCAGGCCCCATGTTGAAAATCAGGTCGAGAACGCTCAGCCCACTGATAAACCCGAGGCTATCAGCCCTCACCTGCCAGTAAGGACGCTCCGTGGAGCATCCGCCGCCACAACCGTCGTCAGTGAGCGCAACAGGCTTCCCCCGGTCGACATAAACAACCTCACGGTCCATAAAAAGCGCACGGCGGATTGCGCGATCAAAGTCGGCATTGAGCGCCGCAACGGTCGTGAACCGCTCCGGATCGGCGAGCAGCGGCAGGAAATCGTCTGCATAAAACTCAAAATAGGGCGTGCGGCCATAGGCGCTCTCGAGCGCCCGCGCCATCAGCTCCCACCAGCACCCGTGGAGGCTCACCCGGGTGTCGGCCCACGTGCGACCATATGGCTTCTCAATCGGCACGGTGAGCTCCAAGCGTCCGCGCGTGTCGGCAATGGCAAAGCGGTGGGCGGCCTTGCAGCGCTTGTCGAAGCGCTCGCCGCAGCATATGGCGACAGGCCCCGGGTGGAGGGCCATCATGCGGTAATATGAAATCGGTGGAGCAAGCCGCGTCGGCAGCAACAGAGGGGCGGCAGCAGGCTCAGTCATCGAGGCTGCGGCTGAAGCTGACCATCTGCATGGCCGTCTGCGCGGCTTCAACGCCCTTATGACCGGCCGGACCGCCGCAGCGGTCAAGAGCCTGCTGCTCGTTGAGCACGGTAAGGACGCCGAAAATAACCGGCACGGCGCCGTCGGCGTTGAGCGACGTGATGCCCTGTGTGACGCTCCGGCAGACGTAGTCGAAATGGGGCGTATCGCCCTTTATGACGCAGCCGAGCACGATGACGGCATCGTAGCGCTCCGAATCGACCAGACGTCGGGCGGCATATGTCAGCTCAATGGCGCCGGGCACAACATATTCGTCGGCCTCTGCCCCGGCGTCGGCCAGGGTCTTCAGCGCGCCGTCGGCGAGCAGCGAGGTTATCTGTTCGTTCCATCGGGTGCGCACAACGGCAACTGACATGCCTTTGCCATTGATAGCGGCGGGATTATAGCCGTTTTTCATAACTCGGAACGCAGTTTCTCGCCAAGCGAACCGCCCTGATGACGAACGGCATACTGCTCGCGGGTAAATCCGGTGCGGAGCATCATGCCGACGATAAGCAGGTGGCCGATGACGGTCATGGCCGTGATCGATGTGGTCGGAGTCAGGCCCAGGGGGCAGACTTCGGCGGGATTGCCCGTGAAGAGGCTGACAGTATCGGGCATCTGAGCCAGCGGACACGCGGCCTCGGCGGTGATGACGATTGCGCGCATCTTCGGATATAGCATTCGGGCGATTTCATAAAGGCGCAAAATCTCGTCGGTACGGCCGGAATTGGAAATCAGTAGCATTACATCGTTGGGCTGGAGAATTCCCAGATCGCCGTGTTGCGCCTCCGCGGGGTTGATATTGACCGCGGGGATGCCGGTGGAGGCAAATGTCGACGCGATGTTCGAGGCAATCTGGCCCGCCTTACCCATGCCGGAGGCAACGACCTTGCCGCCGAGCTCGCAGACATGGTGTTGAATCAGGTCGAGAGCCGAGGAGTATTCTGCGGTAAGAGGCACGGCTGCGATTGCCTGCGACTCGTCCGCGAGGATTTTTTGTAACGTCAGGATTTCGTCCATGTGTGAATGCTATAGATTTTCGGGCGCAAAGTTACGAAAAATCTCTGAGATTTTAAAGGTTCAAAGCTAAAAGTTAAAAAAGAAAAACGAAAAGTTAAAAATAAAAAATCACGACGCGCTCCGCCTGAAGAGGAACGGAGCGCGTCGGTTGTGTCTGCTATTTTGCCGGAAATCAGTCGCGGCGGGGCGAACGGGGTCCGCGGTCGCGGCGCTCGCCACGCTCTCCGCGGTCGTAACGTTCGCGACGTTCGCGGCGCTCGCCGTCGCCACCCTCGCCACGCGGACGACGGGGTTCGCGCGGACGCTCAACCCAGCCTTCGGGCTTGGGCTGCAAGGCGCGCATGCTCAGGCGATACTTGCCGGTCTTCTTGTCTATCTCGATGAGTTTGACGGTAACCTCGTCGCCCTCCTTCAGGCCGCTGGCTTCCATGTCGGGCAGGCGGTCCCAGGAGATTTCAGAGATGTGGAGCAGGCCGTCGCGGTTGGGCATGAACTGCACGAAAGCGCCGAAGTCCTGGATAGTCATGACCTTGCCGGTGTAGACCTCGCCCTCCTCGGGCAGCGCCGTGATGGCCTTTATCATGTCGAGGGCGCGGTCTATGGCCTCCTTGTTGGGAGCGGCAACCTCGATGTAGCCTTCGTTGTTGATTTCGTCGATGGAGACGATGGCGCCGCTCTCCTCTTGAATGCCCTGGATAACCTTTCCGCCCGGGCCGATAACCGCTCCGATGAGCTCCTTCGGAATGGTCATCGTCACAATGCGCGGCACACTGGGTTTATAATCCTCGCGGGCGGCGGGGATGGTCTCGTTGATGATGTTCAGAATGTGGAGTCTGCCGTCGCGGGCCTGCATGAGGGCCTTTTCGAGAATTTCGTAGCTCAGGCCGTCACACTTGATGTCCATCTGGGTTGCCGTGATGCCGTTGGTGGTGCCGGTAACTTTGAAGTCCATGTCGCCCAGGTGATCCTCATCGCCGAGAATGTCGCTGAGCACGGCCCACTTCTTGCCGTCGGAAATCAGACCCATGGCAATGCCGGCAACGGGGCGGGTCATCTTGACGCCGGCGTCGAGCAGCGCCAGGGTGCCGGCACATACCGTCGCCATCGAGCTCGAACCGTTGCTCTCGAGAATGTCGCTGACAACGCGGGTAACGTAGGGGAAATCCTTCGGAAGCATCGACTTGAGCGCGCGGTGGGCCAGATTGCCGTGGCCGACTTCGCGGCGGCTGACGCCGCGGGGTGCGCGGGCCTCGCCGGTCGAGAACGGAGGGAAGTTATAGTGAAGCAGGAAGCGCTCATGGCTCTGGTCCAGCACCTCGTCAACAATCTTTTCGTCGAGCTTGGTGCCGAGGGTCACGGTTGCCAGGCTCTGGGTCTCGCCGCGGGTGAACACTGCGGAACCGTGGGGGCCGGGAAGATAGTCTACCTCACACCATATGGGGCGGATTTCCGTCGTCTTGCGACCGTCCAGGCGGATGCCCTCGTCGAGAACGCAGCGGCGCATGGCCTCCTTCTCAACGTCGTGGTAGTAGCGCTTAACCAGCGGAGCCTTCTCCTCCTGCTCCTCTTCGGGGAGCGAGGCGATGTATTCGTCACATATCGCGGCGAAGCTGTCGGCGCGCCAATGCTTGTCGGCACAACCCTGCTTGGCGATGGCATAAACCTTGTCGTAGCATTTCTCGCGCACGTCCTTACGCAGATCTTCGTCGTTGACCTCGTGGCAATATTCGCGCTTGGTGTTGCCGACTTCCTTGGCCAGCTCCATCTGGGCGACACACTGGGACTTGATAGCCTCGTGGGCAGCCTTCAAGGCATCGAGCAGAACCTGCTCGCTGACCTCGTTCATCTCGCCTTCAACCATCATGATGTTATCGTAGGTAGCACCTACCATCAACTCCAGATCGGCATCCTTCATCTGCTCGAAAGTCGGGTTAATGACGAACTCGCCGTTGATGCGCGCAACGCGGACCTCCGAAATCGGGCCCTGAAAAGGAACGTCGCTGACAGTCAGCGCAGCCGAGGCGGCCAGGCCGGCCAGCGCGTCGGGAGCGTCAACGCCGTCGGCGCTATACATGGTTACCTGCACGATCGTGTCGGCATGGTAATTATCGGGGAAGAGCGGACGAAGCACGCGGTCGATCAAGCGAGCCGTCAGGATTTCATAATCCGAAGCGCGGCCTTCGCGCTTGAGGAAGCCGCCGGGAAAACGTCCGTTCGACGAGAATTTTTCTTTGTACTCTACGGTCAGGGGCATAAAGTCGACGCCCTCACCGGCCTCCTTCGCGGAGACCACCGTAGCCAGAATCATGGTGTTACCCATGCGCAGCTCTACAGCTCCATCTGCCTGCTTTGCCAACTTGCCGGTTTCGAGCGTAATCTCGCGGCCGTCGGGCAGTGCAATGGTTTTCTTGATTGGTTTCATTTGCTTTTTGTAAGGTTATAACACTTCAAAATATCGCGCAAAGTTACGAAAAAAAATGAAAACCTAAAAATAAACTTTGCCGCCGCCGACACGGAGAGCGTGCGCCGGGGGCGCAAAGCGGGCAGCAGGGCCTGTCGCAGCGCGGCGACTAAAAAGCCGCGCCAGCGGCGAACAGGCGCGTTAGCGCCGCTACCATAGGCAAGAGGCGCGTAGCGCCCGCCGCCGCAGGTTCGCCCGCGCGGCGCATCCCCCATCCATTCGAGCCGCATCGCGGCGACACAAAAGTTACCTGACAAGCACTTTGGCGGTTTTGCCGCCCTGACGCCTGAGGTAAAGGCCCGGAGCAAGGGCGTCACCATTGGCGCGAACACCGTTGAAGTTGAAGAACTCGACTGAGTCACTGCCCCCCTCAATGCCCTTGATGCCGGAGTCTTCCGTCTCGCGGAAGTCGGTCTGAGACGGCAAAGGTATAACAAAAAAATGAAAAATGAGAATTTTTAGTTTTTCATTTTTAGTTTTTCTTATTTAACTTTTATGTCTTAACTTTTTTATCGTACCTTTGCAGAAAAATTTATTTAATCATGAGATATTGCGTAATTATGTGTGGGGGAGTGGGCTCCCGTTTCTGGCCCGCATCCCGTTCAAATAAGCCCAAACAGTTTCTCGACTTCATGGGCACGGGGCGCACGTTGCTCCAGATGACCTGCGACCGAATCCGCCCCCTGGTCGACCCCGAGAGGGTTATCGTCGTGACCAACGCCGACTATGGCGCGATGGTGCGCGAGCAACTCCCTGCGATCAAGCCCGAAAACATCTTGCTCGAACCCGCACGGCGCAACACGGCCCCCTGCATCGCCTGGGCTGCACGCCATATCCAGACCCTCGACCCCGCGGCCTCGATGGTCGTCATGCCCTCAGACCACCTCATTCTGCGCGAGCGCGAATTTCTCGACGCCCTCGAGCGCGGATTTGAGTTTGTTGAAAACAACAACGCCCTGCTGACCCTCGGCATCAAGCCCTCGCGCCCCGAAACAGGCTATGGCTACATTCAGCGCGGCGAACAGGTCGCCACGGGAATCGACCGCGTCAAAACCTTCACCGAAAAGCCCGACGCAGAGTTGGCGAAAGTGTTCCTCTCGACCGGCGAATTCCTCTGGAACTCCGGAGTATTCCTCTGGTCGGCAAAGAATCTGCTCAAGGGGCTCGCGCAGCACTCTCCCGAAATATATGCCCGCTTCAACGCCCCGGCCGGCGTCTTCGCAACCCCCGAAGAATCCGCGTTCATTGCCCGCGAATTTCCCGCGTGCCCCTCGATCAGCATTGACTACGCCCTGCTGGAAAAGGCCGCAAATGTCTGCGTCGAGGAGGTAAACCCGGGCTGGAGCGACCTCGGAACCTGGGGAGCCCTCCACGAACAGTCGCCGAAAGACCGCAACGCAAACGTCTGCCACGGATGTTCCGTCATGGCCTACGATTCCTCCGGCTGCATCGTCTCCGAGTCGAACCCGCGCAAGCTCATCGTGGTCGACGGGCTCAAAGACTACGTCGTTGCCGACACCGACGATGTGCTGCTCATCTGCCCCCTCGCAAAGGAACAGAAAATAAAACAATACGTCAACGACATCAGCCAAACCCTCGGCGACAAATACCTGTGATGAACAACAAGAAGAAAAACCTACTCTCCATCGTCGGCTGCCTGCTGGTAATCATTGCCGTCAGCCTCGCATATTTCTACCCCGACGCGATTCAGGGCAACTCACTGCAGCAGCACGACATGGCCCAGGGCGACGCCATCGGCCGGGAGGTCGTTGACTATCAGGCCGCCGGAGGCGAAAAAGCCTGGTGGACAAATTCCGTCTTCGGCGGAATGCCGATGTTTCAGATTGCCCCGAGCTACTCCTCGGGCTATCTCATCAGGTGGATTTCAAAGGTCTACGGACTCTTCCTGCCCCACCCCGCAGATCTGCTCGCAATGATGATGCTCGGAATGTTCATTCTCCTGCTCGCAATGAAGACAAAGCCGTGGACCGCGCTCATCGGAGCCGTGGCCTGGGGACTGAGCAGCTATTTCGTCATCATCATCGGCGCCGGCCACCTCTGGAAATTCTATACCCTGACCTACGTGCCCCCGACCATTGCCGGACTCGTCATGATCTACAACGGTCGCCGGCTCGCCGGAGCGGCTCTCGCGGCCCTGTTCATGGCCCTGCAGATTGCCAACAACCACCTGCAGATGACCTACTACTTCGCTTTCGTCATGGCCGGCTTCGCGATTGCCTACGGAGTCTCCGCCTTGAAAGAGAAACGCCTCCGCCGTTGGGGCGTCGACACGGCAATCCTCGCCGGCGCCATGCTCCTCGGCGTCGCGGCCAATGCCCCCAACCTCTACCACACTTATGAATATTCAAAAGAGACCATGCGCGGAGGCCACTCTGAACTCACCGCCGCCGACGCCTCCAACTCCACGACCTCGGGCCTCGACCGCGACTACATCACGGCCTACTCCTATGGCCGCACCGAATCGCTCAGCCTGCTGATTCCCAACATTGTCGGCGGAGCCTCGGCGCTCCCCGAGCGCGGACAGGTGCGCCCGACCTCCCTGGCCGACACCGACGAGGGCAAAGCCCTTATGCGACGCGACCCGCAGATGACCCTGCTGCAAATCTTCTCCCCCTACTATGGCGGCGCCGAGGGAACCCAGGGACCCGTCTATGTCGGGGCAATCATCTTCGCGCTCTTCATTTTCGGCGCCCTGGTCGTCAAAGGACCCGTCAAATGGGCCCTTGTGGCGCTCACCCTGCTCTCGGTGCTCCTGGCCCTCGGGCGCAACCTGCAGTGGCTGACCGACATCTTCATCGACTATGTGCCGATGTACTCCAAATTCCGCGCCGTCGAATCCATCCTCGTCATCGCCGAGTTCACCATGCCGCTGCTCGCAATTCTCGGCCTGCGCGAATTCCTCAACGCCGCCGACCGCAAGACGATGCTCAAACCCCTGGCAATCAGCTGCGGCGCCTGCGCCCTCATATGCCTGGCCGGCATAGCGGCTCCCGGGCTATTCGGCTCTAACATCCTCGGCGAACGCGACCAAATGGCCATTGCCCAATATGTCAACGCCGGAGTCCTGCCCGCCGACTTCAACATCGAGCAATATCCCGCCGTGCTCCAGGCCGTCGAGTCAATGCGCTCCTCCATATTGAGTTCCGACGCCCTCCGCTCGCTGGTTTTCATCGCCCTGGCTTTCATTGCCCTATGGATGCTTGCCCACAAGTCGATAACGCCCGGAGCGGCCCTCGCAGTGGTCGGAATCGCTATCGGCCTCGACCTTTTCACCGCCGACAAGCGCTACCTCAACTCCGCAGCCTTCGTCCCCTCCGGCCCGACAACCCGCGCCGACGCGCCGACACCCGCCGACCGGGCTATTCTCAACGACCGGGACCTCAGCTACAGGGTTCTCGACGTGCCCCGCTTCTACACCAACGACGCCGCCCGCTTCCACAAGACCATCGGCGGCTACCACGCCGCGAAGCTCTCGCGCTATCAGGACATGATCGACCGCCACCTCGCCTACGTTGCGCGCCCCGAAATCGAGCAGCTCCTCAGCCTCCGGACCGACTCGGCAGCCCGTGCGCTCTACTCGCCCGACGACATGGCTTGGCTCGACTCCCACCTCAACGTCCTCGACATGCTCAACACGCGCTACGTCATCACCGACCTCTCCTCGCCGGAGTCCCGGCGCAACCCCGGCGCCCTCGGCAACGCATGGTTCATCGACGACGTCAGCTACGTCAGCGGCGCCGACGCCGAAATGGCCGCGCTCGACACCCTCCGGCCACGCCGCCACGCCGTTGCCGACGTCCGCTTCGAGCACCTCCTCGGCGCCTCCTCGCCCGCGGCCCCGACCGACACCATCGCCCTGACCGCCTACGCCCCCGACCGCCTCGTCTACTCCACGCACTCTGCCCGGGGAGGCGTCGCCGTCTTCTCCGAAATCTACTTCCCCTGGGGCTGGACCGCGACAATCGACGGCGACGACGCCGAAATCGGCCGCGTCGACTACCTGCTGCGGGCCCTGAAAGTCCCCGCCGGCGACCACGAGATCATAATGGAGTTCCGTCCACGCTCAATCGCCTTGACCAACGGAGTCGCATACGCCGCAATCGGGCTGATCTACCTGCTGCTGATCGGCGGAGCTGCCTCCGCACTGATGCGGCGCAAAACGAAATGACGCTCCGGAGCATTCTCGCATGGCCGCTGTTGCGGCTGAAAATGTTTCGCGTGGGCCGTGGTTTCACGGTCCACTCCCCCTTTGCCTACCGCTTTATTCTCGGAGTCCTGCGCGAGCGCCTGCCCTACTACGCCTTTACCCGCGAGGTCACCTCGCGCCCCGGCCGCAGACTCTTTCGTGTGGCGGCGTTCCTCAATCCACTGACCGTGTGCTACCTCGGCGACGCCCCCTGCGAAGCCCGGCGCATGATATCCATCGCATGCCCGCGCGCACGTGAGATCAATGACCCCGCCGAAGCCGACCTGACATGGCTCGCCCCGGGAGCCCCGCTGCCCCCGCGCTTCCGCGCCCTCTATGCCGAAAAATGCGCCGGCCTCCCCTCTGAAGCGATGACCTTCACCAACGGCCGCACACTGATTGCCATCCGCCACCACGGCCTCCCCCACCAATCATTCCGTCTGAAATTCTAACCCCGATGAACGAACTGCTACAACGCCTCGACGGCATCGACGAACGCTTCCACGAAGTCTCCACCCTCATTACCAACCCCGAGGTCATTGCCGACATAAAGCGCTACGTCGCCCTGACTAAAGAATATAAGGAGCTTGAACGCCTGACCGCGACCATGCGCCGCTACCGCACCGCCCTGGCAAACCGCGCCGAGGCGAAATCAGTGCTCGAAAACGAGAAAGACGACGAGCTCCGGGCTCTTGCCCGCGAGGAACTCGACGCCGCCGAGGAGCAGATTGCCGCCCTCGAGGATGAAATCAAGATTCTCATGATTCCCGCCGACCCCGAAGACTCCAAAAACGCAATCGTCGAAATCCGCGGAGGCACCGGAGGCGACGAAGCCGCCCTCTTTGCCGGCGACCTCTTCAAGATGTACTCCAAATATTGCGAATCGCGGGGCTGGAGCGTCAGCGTGACCTCAATGAGCGAGGGCGCCGCCGGCGGATTCAAAGAAATAGTCTTCGCCGTCAGCGGCCGGGACGTCTACGGAACCCTCAAATACGAAAGCGGCGTCCACCGCGTGCAGCGCGTCCCCGCAACCGAAACGCAGGGACGCGTCCACACCTCGGCCGCGACCGTCGCCGTGCTCCCCGAGGCCGAGGAATTCGACGTTGAAATCAACGAAGGCGAAATCAAGTGGGACACTTTCCGCTCCGGTGGCGCCGGCGGACAGAACGTCAACAAGGTCGAATCAGGCGTCAGACTGCGCTACATGTGGACCAACCCCAACACCGGAGTCAGCGAGGAGATTTTGATTGAATGCACCGAAACCCGCGACCAGCCCAAAAACAAAGAGCGCGCCCTCAGCCGACTGCGCACGTTCATCTACGACCGCGAGCACCAAAAATACGTCGACGACATCGCCTCGCGGCGCAAAACCCTCGTATCCACCGGCGACCGATCCGCGAAAATCCGCACCTACAACTTCCCCCAGGGACGCATAACCGACCACCGCATCAACTACACGGTCTATAACCTCCCCGCCTTTCTCGACGGCGACATTCAGGAGGTCATCGACAAACTCACCGTGGCCGAAAACGCCGAGAAATTGAAGAGTGAAAGTCTCTGACATCCATACCCATAACCCCGAGGCCACAGACGCCGTCATCAACCTCGAACCCGGGTGGTCCCTGCGCCCCGACGCCCTCTACAGCGTCGGCTGGCACCCCTGGTGGCCCCTGCCCGCCGATATGCAATGGATTGAAACCACGGCCCGCGACCCCCGCGTCGTCATCATCGGCGAATGCGGCATCGACAAACGCCGCGGCAACGGCACCCTCGACCGGCAGCTCGCCCTCACCCGCCTTCACGCCGAACTCGCCGAAAGCCTCAAAAAGCCCCTGCTCCTCCACATTGTCGGCGCCTGGAACGAAATCATCGCTATGCGCCGCCAAATGGCCCCCGCCCAACCCTGGATAATCCACGGCTTCCGAGGAAAACCCCAACTCGCCCGCCAACTCCTCGACGCCGGCTTCGACATCTCCCTCGGCCCACGCCACAACCCCGCGACCCTCGCCATCATACCCCCCGCCCGCCTCCACCGCGAAACCGACTGACCCCACCCGCCCTCCATATTGACGATACCGGTTCTGCGCCGCCCAATCCATCCGCAACCAAGCCGCGTCAGCGGCAAAGAAGGCGCGTTAGCGCCGCAACCATAAATAGCCTGCCGCAAGGAACGCGTCAGCGCCCGCTGCCGCAGGTTCTCCCGTGCGCCGCCCCCCCCACAAGCCGCGTAGCAGCGACACGCGCCTTTAGGCTCCTCTATGTTGGAGGGTCAATCAGTTATCGAGATAATAGACAATCGTCGAGACCACTCTGACTTTCTTCAGCTGAGGGGTCGAGGAGTCGGCATCATCAATCGAGAACTGACCCTGGCTGGCGGTCTTGATTTTGCCCACCTTGCTCGAGCTGTCGCTGGCAAACTGGTCGGCGGCGACGCGGGCGTTCTTGGTCGCCTCGGCAATCATTTCGGGCTTGATGGAATTCAGGCCGGTAAACTGATAGTTGATGTAATTATTGCTTGCGGCAACACCCTGCTTGAACAGTTCGGTCTGACGGTTAAGCAGCTCGCGCACTTTCGAGACCTTCTTGGTCGCCACGGTGATGGTCACCGTCAGATTATACTGATAGCGCGCACGGTCATCGCCATAAACATTACCGGCGGCGTTATAGAGCGACGGCGGATTAACGGAGATTTCATCGGTCGAGATGCCATTGTCGGTCAGGAACTTGACCACGATTTTATTATTCGCCTGCATCTCGTTGTAGAGCGCGGGGAGGTCATTGCCGGCGATTGAATACGACATCGGCCAGGTAACATAGTCAGCCTCAACGGTGCGCTCGGCCAGACCGCGCACTGTCACCATTCGGTCGCGATAGGCAAAATTATCAATACCGGCCTTAATGCAAAAGCCGAGAATGCAAACACTTACGGCGAGCAACGCTGCGCCGATAATTGAAGATTTGTTCATTTTTCCATGCAATATTTTAAATTATACGGGTCCACAAATATACGCATTTATCCAATTCCACCAACACCCCCCCCCCCCCCCCCCCCCCCCCTCTTTTTTTAATTCCCATTACTCCCCATTTTGCATATTTAATTTTTAACTTTTAATTTTTAACTTTTAATTTTTGTAACTTTGCAGTTCGAAAACAACCCGAGTTTCAACTATGATACTGAACTTCGTTACATGGACGGTCAGACCCGAGATCTTTGCCGTTGAACAATTTCACCTCTCGCCCGGACTGCTCGCGCTGGGCATTTTGCTCTGCATTGTCTGGGCCGTCACCGACCGGCTCGCTGACCGTAAACGCTCCGAGAAGGACTGGAGCGGCACAATTCTCGCCGCCATTTTCGCCATTGTGATTTTATGGCTGCGGTCCAACAACCCCGACGGCGTAACGGTAGGTCCCCTGACCCTGCGATGGTACGGGCTGATGTTTCTCATCGGCTTCGTTGTCGGCTACCGAATTGTCTGGCACATGTTCCGCCACGAAGGCGCTCCCGAGCAGTGGCTCCCGACCCTGCTTATCTACGTTGCCGTCGCAACCATTGTCGGCGCCCGACTCGGCCACTGCTTCTTCTATGAATGGGACTACTATTCGGCCCACCCCGAAAAAATCATCGCGTTCTGGGAGGGAGGCCTCGCCAGCCACGGCGGCACCATCGCGATCATCATCGCCATTTTCATCTACTCGCGCACCGTTACCAAGCGCTCTCCCCTCTGGACCTTCGACCGCCTGGTCGTGGCAATCGCCCTGGTCGGATGCCTGATCCGTCTGGGCAACCTCTTCAACTCCGAAATCTTCGGAACGGCAACCTCGCTGCCTTGGGGATTCAAATACCCGCTGAGCCGCGAGTGGCAAAACCTCTACGCCCCGACCGACTCGGCCTGCCACCCCACCCAACTCTATGAGGCCGCTACATACCTGGCTCTCTTCGGCCTGCTGATGTGGATGTACTGGAAAAAGAACGCCCAGGAACGTCCCGGGCTGATTTTGGGAGTGTTCTTCATCGGAATATTCCTGCCCAGGCTGCTGATAGAGTTCGTCAAAAACCCTCAGGAGGAGTTTGAACAGACAATGCTTCTGAACATGGGGCAGCTCCTGAGCGTTCCATTTATACTGGCGGGCATCATGCTCGTTTGTTATGCAATGAAACGTCCCCGCCAACACCTCACATTCCCCGACAAATTCCCCGAACCTACAGATAAGAAATGATTGCGGATAAACTCGTTTTGACAATCCCGGAAATTACGGCCTGGGCCCTCGGAGCACTGTCGCTGCTCGCCGCCCTGTGGCTGCTGACATTCTACCGCCACCGCATCGCCTCGGTCGGCGCCGCTATCCGCCGCCAGACCGACGAGCCCTTCAACCCCGAGCCTCAACCCGCCCCCACGGCCGCCTCGGTCATCGTTGTTGCCGGCGACCGCGCCGAAGCGCTCGAAACCCTACTGGGCAAGATCTTCGGACAGGAATTCCCCTCCGAAATGGAGGTCATCGTTGTCAACGACGGCAAGAACGACGATATCAAAGACGTCGTGACCCGCCTCAAACACCTCGAACACCGCCCCAACCTCTTCATAACCTTCACCCCTCCGGGACTCCGCAACGTCAGCCACCGGAAACTCGCCCTGACCCTCGGGGTCAAAGCCGCCCACTATCCCGTGGTTGTCTGCCTGACCGAGGAGTCGCGCCTCTACTCGACCCAATGGCTTCTCCGCATGGTCAAGCCCTTCAGCACCCCCGGAATCGACATGGTTCTCGGCAGCGCCCTCCCGGCAACCAAGTTCGACTCCGGCCGCGGAGTGCGCTACCGCACCTTTACCCACGGCCACGACGCCGCCGTATGGCTATCGGCAGCCCTGCGCGGCAAACCCTGGCGCGGTCACCGCGCCAACATGGCGTTCCGACGCCAAAGTTTCTTCGACGCCGGAGGCTTCGAGGGCTCTCTGAACCTGCGCGAGGGCGACGACGACATGTTTGTCAGCAAACTCGCCCGCCCGGGCAACACCGCGACGGTCTGCGCCGCCCAGGCCGCCGTGCGCTATTCCATTCCCTCGCCACGCCACCAGATGCGCGAGGGGCGACCGGCACGAATGTTCACCTCCCGGGGCCTCGGACGCGGCTCGGCCCGCTTTTTCGGCTTCTCCAGCCTGATGGCCTGGACCCTGCTGATTGCCTCAACCGCCTCGATAGCCCTCGGAATCCTGCTCGATGACCGGGTGATCACCGTCATCTCCGCATCCCTGCTGACGGGAACTTGGGCAGGCCTCGCACTGACCTGGCGCTCAACCCTCAAAGCCCTGCGCTGCCGCCCCGCCGCAATCGCGGTCTTCCCGATGATGCTCCGCAGGCCCCTGACCAACGCAATTCACCGCATGCGCTCACGCCGAAACAGAAAAGACTACTATACCTGGGTATCTTAACCAAAGATACAACCTCTCCGCGCTTTATGAAAAAGACGACACTCCTGCTCCTGCCGGTCCTCCTGCTCCCGATGATTGCCTACGCCGAAATCGAACCGATAAAGTTCGGCGACATGAATCAATGGATCACCCGCAACATCAAAGAATCGGGAATCATCGGAGGCAACGAAAAAACCGTCTATGCAATCGGCCCGACACAGACAATCGACGGCGCCGTCGCCTACTCCAACCTCGGAGGCTCACCCTGGGCAACGAGCAATGTCTACGCCAAAGTCATGGGCGTTGTCAAGACATCCAACGCCGTGTTCCCCGCCGACCACCCCGGACATGGAAAATGCGCCCGTCTGACAACCCGGCTCGAAAGCTGCAAAGTCCTCGGTCTGATGAACATCGAGGTCCTCGTCAGCGGCTCTATATTACTCGGGCGCATGTTCGAACCCATCGCCAACACCTCCAACCCATATAGCAAAATGGAGATGGGCATTCCCTACACCAAGCGACCCAAAGCCCTCGTCCTCGACCTGAAAGTCGTTGACCCCGGAACCGGAATAATCACCCGCGCAACCACCGGAAAGAAAAAGACCTATAAGGGAACCGACAGCGCCGACGTATTCATCTATCTTCAACGACGATGGGAAGACGCCGACGGCAACATCCACGCAAAACGTGTCGGAACCGCCCGCAAACGCTTCGTCGGCAACTCCGGCTGGAAACATGCATACCGCATGCCGATAACCTACGGCGACGCGTCCACCCAACCCGGCTACCAATCATACATGGGTCTGCTCAACGGCGAACGCGCCTACTACGCACGCAACTCCAAAGGCAAGATGGTGCCCATACAGGAAGAAGGGTGGGACTCTGCCGACGCAACCCCGACCCACATGATTTTGATGTGCTCGGCAGGCAGCGGAGTCGCCTACGAAGGCCAGCTCGGCATGGAACTGTGGGTCGACAACATCGGCCTGGAGTTTTGACCTCCCGAATTTTTTCCCTAACTTTGCAGCCGCATAACCCCCCCCCCTAACCGGCGCCCCGGCGCCCATAACCGCGGCGTCAGCCGCCATAACCGGCGCGCAAGCGCCCCCAACTATGAACCTCGTAATCGTCGAATCTCCCGCAAAAGCCAAAACCATTGAGAAATTTCTTGGTCCCGACTATCATGTACTCTCCAGCCGAGGCCACATCCGCGACCTCGCAAAAAAGAGCTTCAAAGAGGAACCTGACGGCTCCCTGCGCGACTTCACACCCAACTATGAGATTCCCGATGACAAGAAAGAGCAGGTCCGCCAACTGAAAGCCGCCGCAAAAAAAGCCGATATGGTGTGGCTCGCGTCCGATGAAGACCGCGAAGGGGAGGCCATTGCCTGGCATCTCTATGAAGTTCTCGGACTAAAGCCCGAAAAGACCCGGCGCATCGTGTTTCACGAAATCACGAAAGACGCCATTCTGAACGCCATAAAGAACCCCCGCGACATCGACATCGACCGCGTCAACGCCCAGCAGGCCCGACGCGTACTCGACCGCATTGTCGGCTTCGAGCTCAGCCCCGTGCTCTGGCGCAAAATCAAACCCGCCCTCTCCGCCGGACGTGTCCAAAGCGTCGCCGTGCGCCTGATTGTCGACCGCGAAAAGGAAATAAAAGAATTCACCCCCGAGGAGTACTGGCGCATAAACGCCCTCCTTGCAACCGACGGCGGAGCGACACTCCACGCAACCCTGAGCCGACGCATCGGCTCAAAAACCGAGGCCGAGGCTTTCCTGCGCTCCTGTGTCGGCGCCCGCATGACCGCCTCGAAAGTCGAGACCAAGCCCGTCAAGCGCAGCCCGGCACCCCCATTCACGACCTCTACGCTCCAGCAGGAGGCCGCCCGCAAGCTCGGCTTCTCGGTAACGCAGACAATGCGCATTGCCCAGGACCTCTACGAGGCCGGCCACATAACCTACATGCGTACCGACTCGCTCAACCTCTCGGAGTTCGCAATCGGAGCAATCTCGCGCAACGTGACCGAAAAATATGGCAAGCAATATCTCAAAGTGCGCCATTACCACACCTCCAGCAAGGGCGCCCAGGAGGCCCACGAAGCCATACGCCCGACATATATCGACCTGGAGAACATTCAGGGCGACGAGCGCGCAAAGAAGCTCTACCGCCTGATCCGCGAGCGCGCAATCGCATCGCAGATGGCCGACATGGAGCTGGAACGCACAACCATTGAAATCTCTGTTGAAGGCCGCGAAGAACACTTCACCGCCTCGGGCGACGTTGTCAAGTTCGACGGCTTCCAACGCGTCTACGACGACTCTGACGATAGCCGCGAGACCCTGCTCCCGGTTGTCGAACGGGGCCGCGAGCTCACGCCCCTCAGCCTGACCGCAACCGAACGCTACACCTCGGCGCCCGTCCGCTACTCCGAAGCCACGCTCGTCAAAAAAATGGAAGAACTCGGAATCGGCCGACCCTCGACCTACGCCCCGACAATCGCTACCATTCAGCAGCGCGAATACGTGGCCCGCGGCGAAAAACCCGGCGAAAAAGTCAGCTACAAGACCCTGACTCTCGACCCAAAGACCGGCAACACACGCGAGGCCACCGAGTCCGAAATACGGGGCGGAGACCGCGGCAAACTCGTGCCGACCGATACCGGCATGGTTGTCAACGAATTCCTGGCAGAATACTTTCCCGACATCCTCGACTATAACTTCACCGCCTCGGTAGAAGAAAAATTCGACGACATCGCCGAGGGCAAGAGCGAATGGCACGCCGAAATCGGCGACTTCTACTCGCGCTTCCACCCCGAAGTCGAAAAAGCCCTCAACGTCCGCCTCGACCATAAAGTCGGCGAACGACTGCTCGGGACAGAACCCGCAACAGGGAAACCCGTCAGCGTCAAAATCGGACGCTTCGGCCCGCTGGTCCAGATCGGCGATGCCGAAAGCGACGAAAAGCCCCGCTTCGCACCCCTGCTCAAAGGCCAGAGCCTCGCAACAATCACCCTTGACGAAGCCCTCAGACTCTTTGAGTTCCCACGCATTCTCGGCGACTTCGAAGGAGCCGAGGTCAGCGTCGCCATCGGTCGCTTCGGTCCCTACGTCAAACACGACGGCAAGTTCGCCTCCATTCCCAAAGGAACCGAACCCGCCGAAGTAACCCTCGACGACGCCATTGCCCTCATCGAAGCAAAACGCACCGAAGAGGCCAACCGACTGCTCAAAACTTTCGACGAAGAGCCCGGCATGCAGATTCTTAACGGTCGCTACGGTCCCTATATCGCCTACAACAAAGCGAACTACAAAATCCCCAAAACAGTCACCAACCCGGCAGAACTCACATATAACGAAGTCAAGGAAATCATTGAAAAACAGCCGGCACCCAAATCAAAACGAACCGCCAGAGCAAAAAAATGAAATTCCCTGCACCCGTAAAACCCGACAACATCGTCGAATTCACCCCTCAGGCCGAAATCACCCTGCTGACATTCCTCTCCGAAAAGCTGTCGCAACATAAACGCACGGCCCTGAAGCAGATGCTCGCCCACCGTCAGGTTCGCGTAGCCGGAAACGTCGTGACCCGCGCAACACTCCCCCTCATCCCCGGCGAGAAAGTCGAGGTCAACCTGACGCGCGAATTCCGCGAGTTCTACCATCGCCGCCTACGCATCGTCTACGAAGACGCCGACATCATCGTCATCAACAAAGGCTACGGACTCCTCTCGATGGCCGACGACTCCAACCGGAAACAGGAAACCGCCTACTCCATCCTGCGCGACTACATCAAGAACGAGAACCCCGCCAACAAGCTCTTCATCGTTCACCGCCTTGACCGCGACACCTCCGGATTGATGCTCTTCGCAAAGACCCTCGAAGCCAAAGAAGCCCTGCAGTTCAACTGGAACAACATGGTTCTTGAACGCAAATACGTCTGCGTGACCGAAGGCGCCCCCGAACCCGCCGAGGGAACAGTGCGCAGCTACCTCCTCGAAAACGCCAAACACGAAGTCTACGCCATGGCCGACGACTCCAAAGGAGGCAAACTCGCCGTGACGCGCTACCGAACCCTCGCTTCCCGAGGTAAATACGCCCTCGTGGAATGCGAACTCGACACCGGCCGCAAAAACCAGATTCGAGTCCACATGAAGCAGCTATCAACCCCAATCAGCGGCGACAAGCGCTATGGCGGCCACCCCTCGCCCGCCCACCGCATGTGCCTCCACGCCCGCACCCTCAAGTTCGTCCACCCGACAACCTCCCGCCCCCTCGAATTCACAACCCCCGTCCCCGCCTCCTTCCGCGCCCTCCTCTAACCCCGCACCAATAAAATTCATCAGCATATGGCAAAGATTGTCGTTAAAAATACAAACATCACCATTCTCAAAGCAAAATAACCCCACAGGGCCGTTTTTCCCGGCGTTGTTTGCCCCCGGATTTTGATTTACGCGCAATAAATCGTATATTTGCATTACTTTTCTGATAATCCTGAAATCTGAACCGCAAACATAAACCCGAAATGAAACGACTCATTGGTCTGGCATGCTCGCTCGTGGCTGCCGTTTGTATTTTTGCCCAAAGCTTCACTCCCGGAGCGCTTTACTCATTCACCCCGGCTCCCGCCTCTATGGCCCCATACTGGACCCTGACGCAACTCAGCGGCTCATGGCGAATAATCGATCCCTTCACCAACATGGCGCTGCGAGCCGACGGCTCAGTCGTGGGCCTCGGCGAGAACAACGGCTCCGACGAAGCCCAGCTCTGGACAATCACTCCCGCAGGCAAAGGTAAATTCACCCTCTCGCCGACCAATGGACCGAAACTCGCAATGGCGATGCAGGGCGGCAAGCTCGTGCTCACCGACAAGTCACGCGCCGGAAAGTTCGACATCCGTCTCAGCGACAAAGTCGGCTTCGACTCCCAGCTGACCTACCGCCTCCACCCCGCCGGCCAACCCGAGAAGGTGCTCGGCAACGGTGACTCCGGCGAAGGCAACGCCCGCATCGTTGCCGAAGACGCCGACGCCGACAACCGCGGCCAATACTGGTCAATCAAGATGCTCGACCTCGACAACCGCTTCATCGAAAGCAGCTTCTATGACGCCAACTGGGACGATGCCGGAAGCAACACGGCAATCAAACACCTGATTCAATGGCCCGGAGCAGGCGACATGACCAACGCCCGCTTCCGCATGCTCTCCGTCAACGGCGGCGAGGCCTTCGTCATAACCTCCGCCAACAAAGGCACGATGTATCGCCTCGACGCCGATAACCGCCTCGAAGCAGCCCCCCTCGACCTGACCGACGCCTCGGCATGGTTCACCGCCGAAATCGTTGAAAAGCCGAAACTCAAATCCCCGGTGTGGGAAGACGAACAGGTCTTTGCAATCAATAAGCTCCCCGGACGCGCAACAATCAACCCCTATGCCTCCGAGTCCGAGATGCTTGCCGACACCGACTTCCTCAAAACCCCCTGGCTGACGCCAAAATCAAGCGTGCGACTCAGCCTCAACGGCCTCTGGCGCTTCAACCTCGTCAGCGAACCCTCTCAGCGACCCCTCGACTTCATGAACCCCGGCTTCGACGCCTCGGGCTGGGACACAATCCCCGTGCCCTCAAACTGGGAAATGCTCGGCTATGACCGCCCCATCTACGCAAACGTTGAATATCCCCACGCCAACACTCCCCCCTTCATCAAAGCGCGCCCCGGATTCAACGACGGCGGCAAAAACTACGGAATCAACCCCGTAGGCTCCTACCTGCGCACGTTTGAACTCCCCGAATCCTGGAGCGACCGCCGGACAATTCTCCACTTCGGCGGAATCTACTCCGCCGCCAATGTCTGGGTCAACGGTCAATACGTCGGCTACACCCAGGGCTCCAACAACGTCAGCGAATTCGACATCACGAAGTTCCTCCACCCCGGCGAGAACACCCTCGCCGTCGAGGTCTTCCGCTGGAGCGACGGCTCCTACCTCGAGTGCCAGGACATGTTCCGCATGAGCGGCATTTTCCGCGACGTCGAGCTCCTCTCCCTCCCCGAAGGCAGCATTGACGACATCAACGTAACCACCACGCTGACCGACAACTACACCCGTGCCGACATCGCCGTCAAGCTTACCGGCGGCAGCGGCGCCACCCTCAAACTCTACGCCCCCGACGGCACCCTCCTGCAGTGCGACACAATCCAAACTGCCCACTGCCCATTCCCCACTGCCCACTGCCCACTGCCCACTGCCCACTTCACAGTAGAAGCCCCGCAGCTTTGGAGCGCTGAAAAGCCCAACCTCTACCGCCTCGACGTCATCGAACCCGGGCTCGCATTCTCCATTCCCGTCGGCATTCGCGAAGTCAAAATCGACGGCTCGCTCCTCTACATCAACGGTCGACGCGTATTCCTCAAAGGCGTCAACCGCCACGACACCTCGCCCCTCAACGGCCGCGCCGTAACTGTCGACGAGATGCTCCGCGACGTCGAACTGATGAAACAGAACAACATCAACACCCTCCGCACCAGCCACTACCCCAACGACGCCCGCATGATGGCGATGACCGACTATTTCGGCCTCTACGTCTGCGACGAAGCCGACCTCGAAGACCATGCCAACCAGTCGATTTCCGACCGTCCCGAATGGATTCCCGCATTCGTTGACCGCGTTGACCGCATGATCCGGCGCGACGCCAACCACCCCTCCGTCATCATGTGGAGCCTCGGAAACGAAGCCGGCGCGGGAACGAACTTCGCCGCATGCTACGATGCCGCCCACGCCCTCGACCCCACCCGCCCCATCCACTACGAAGGCACCCGCCGCGGCAGCTACGGCGGCCACGCCTACTCCGACTTCTACTCCAAGATGTATCCCGGTCAGGCATGGATGCACGCCAACACCTCCGGCCTCGACAAGCCGATGTTTGTCTGCGAATATGCCCACGCAATGGGCAACGCCGTCGGCAACTACCGCGAATACTGGGACACCATTGAAAACTCCAACTCAACCATTGGCGGATGCGTTTGGGACTGGGTCGACCAGGCAATCTACGACCCTCAGCTCCTCCGTCAAGGCGAACGCCGCATAACTACCGGCTATGACTACCCCGGTCCCCACCAGGGCAACTTCTGTTCAAACGGTGTCATCGGCCCCGAACGCAAACCGACCGCAAAACTCGCCGAACTCAAAGCCGTACACCAGTGGGTGAAATTCGACTCTATCGCAATCAACGGCAACAAAGCCATCCTCTATCTGCGCAACGCCTACGACTTTACCGACCTCAACGAGCTCGACCTGACCTGGCGCGTTCTGACCGACGGCCACCCCGGCAAACCCTCGACTCTCAGACTCCCCTCGACCGCCCCGGGCGAAACCGCCGCAGTGACCGTCAAGCTCCCGAAGCTCAAAAAAGACGCCGAATCGCTCCTCAATCTCAGCATTACCGAGCGCTCCGCCTCGCGCCATGCCCCCGCCGGCCATGAGGTTGCAATCAAACAATACGCCCTCTCCGACCGCCCCGACCTCGCCACGGTCAAGGGAATCGGAGCCATGACCCAGGACGATGCCGGCAATGTCGTCATTTTCCAATCCCCCGCAATCAAAGCCGCATTCGACACGTCGACCGGCCGCATGCTCGAATTCAAACTCAACGGTCTGGACATCATCGTGCCCGGCCGGGGTCCCCGCTTCGACAACTTCTTCTGGATTGAAAACCACTCCCGCGGACTCCGCGCGAACCCCGACGACGGCATGGACTCCGAAGCCCTGACCTCCGTGAGCTCCGAAGGCAATAGCGGCAAATTCACCTCAACCCGCCGCGGCACCATTGCCGACGAAACCATTGTCTACACAATCCACCCCCAGGGAATTCTCGACATGGACGTCACCATTACGCCCCATAGCGCCAACCTCTTCCGCGCCGGCATCGAAATGGGCGTGAACCCCGTGCTGACCGTGCTCGACTACTACGCCCACGGCCCCCTCTCGAACTCCAACGACCGCCTCGACGGCCAGCTCATCGGACGCTACTCGACAACCGTGGCCGAATCCGGCGAAACATACGTCAAACCCCAGACTACCGGCAACCGCCAGGGCCTGCGCGAACTCACCCTCACAGACCCCGATACACATAGCGGCGTAACCGTCACGACCCGGGGCGACGTGAACTTCTCGGCTCTCCCATGGACTGACATGGACCTCTATCAGGCACAACACATGTGGGAACTCACCCCGCGGCCCTACACCGTGCTCCACCTCGACGGAGCCATGCGCGGCATCGGCAACGCATCCTGCGGCCAAGACGTCGACACCATGGGCGAATACGCCGTGCCCTCGACCCCAATCAGCTACCGCCTCCGCTTCCAACCCTCCAAATGAACGAGAGATATGAAGAAACTGCCGCTGATGATTCTTTTGGGGTGCTTGCTCCTTGCCGCCTGCTCCCAAACCGACCGCAACAACCGTCAGGCCGCGCTCTATGCCGAACGCCTCGAGCAGGGCGAAGAGATCTCCGCCGGCGACTATGCCGACATCGTCGAGTTCTACTGCCGGGCGCTTGACCATGCGCTGACTGACATAGAACCCGCTGCAAAAGCCCACGCCGCGGCCCTCGACGCCAACGACTCAACCTCGATAGAACAAACCGGCATCGAACTTCGCAACCGCACCGCAAAGGCACAGAAAAACAACAAAGAGATCACGCGCCTCGGCTCAGCTCTGCAAACCCGCCTCGCTGACCTCCCCGACTCGACACGCCGCACCCTCTTGGAACGGTTGTTCGCAATCAGCCTCCGCTACTCCGACTTTCACTAACCCCCCTCATCCGCACACTCTCCTCCCCTCTGATGCCTAAGCATACATTCCTTACGATAACGGTAGCCATGATGCTCGCCCTTTGCGGCTGCCACGACAACAACACCGAACCGCAACGAAAAGTGTTGCGCACGGTTGTGGTCTACATGGAAGGGCGCAACAACCTCAGCGCCTCCGCCTATGAAGACCTCGACGAAATGCGCCGCGCCCAAATTCCCGCCAACGGACGACTGCTCGCCTACACCTCGATCTCCGGAGAGACCCACCCTCGACTGATCGAAATATATGCCGGCGGAGACTCCACTCTCGTAAACTATCCCGCGGAAACCTCCGCGCTCGAACCCGCGCAGATGAAGCAGGTGCTCGCCGACGCCCGACGCCTCGCTCCGTCGGAAGAACTCGGAATTGTGCTTTGGAGCCACTCTTCGGGCTGGCGCCAGAAATCCCGGCCCATAGCCCGCGCCTACGGCCTCGAAAACTCCTGGAAACAGATGAGCATAACCTCGCTCGCTTCCGCCCTGGAGGGCGCAGACCTCGACTTCATCTTCTTCGACACCTGCTTCATGGGCTCCGTCGAGGTCGCATATGAACTCCGCAACGTGGCTCCCAGAATGGTAGGCTCGGTCTGCGAGGTGCCCGCCGACGGAATGCCCTACCACATGACCGTTGCCCATCTCTTTAACCGCGACATAGACCGCGGACTCACCGACGCAATCGACACGACCGTCAACTACTACGAAGACTCCCGCCAAACATCATGTCCCAGCACCCTAAGCCTCATTGACCTCACCCGCGTGGCCGACCTCATCCCCGTGATGAAACAGATTATCAACAACGGATATAGTGACCAGCTACAACGATTTGCAACCTCGGGAACCTACAAAAACCTCTTCTTCGACCTCGGGCAATATATCGAAGCCCTCGGCGGCGACTCCTCAGTCCTCAACGACATCGTCATCCACGAGCGCCACACAACATACAACATTTGGGGCACACTCCCCCTGCGCCGATGCTCAGGTCTGTCGGTCTACGTTCCAGGCTACACCGCCGGCTACGACGCTTCCATCGGCGACTACAACACCCTCGCCTGGGCCCGCGACCTCAACATCAAATAACCTCCCCACTTTTAACTTTTAATTCTTAATTTTTAATTCTTAATTTTTCATTTTTAACTTTTAACTTCCCTATGCCCGCTCTCAAACTTGAAGAAGGAATGGCCCTGAGCGATTTCCTTTCAATCGCAACCGAAAAACTCGTAACCTTTGCCATCCATCTCGTCGCCGCAATCGCCGTGTTCTACATCGGCCGCTTCATCGTGCGCAAAATAAACGCCCTCGTTCAAAACATCCTCGCCAAACGCCACGCCGACCCCTCGATTGCCTCGTTTGTCAAGTCGGCAACCGAGATTGTACTCTACTTCGTGCTGATAATCGCCGTTGTCGGCATCCTCGGAATCGAGACCAGCTCATTCATCGCACTGTTCGCATCCGCCGGCGTCGCCATCGGCATGGCTCTCAGCGGAACCCTCCAGAACTTTGCCGGAGGAGTCCTCATCCTCTCCCTACGCCCCTATGGAGTAGGCGACTACATCGAAGCACAGGGCTTCGCCGGAACAGTAAAAGCCATACAGATGTTCTCAACCGTCATTACCACGGCCGACAACAAGACCATCATCATCCCCAACGGACCCCTCAGCAACGGATCCATCAACAACTACTCCAAACAGGAACTCCGCCGAGTCGACTGGACTGTAGCAACAGCCTACGGAACCGACTTCCAGCACGTAAAAGCCGTCATTGCCGACATCCTCGCCTCAATGCCCCAAATTATCACTACCCCCGGCAATGAGCCCGCAATCTTCCTCGGAGAACTCACCGAAAGCTCGGTCAACATAACCGTGCGCGCCTGGGTCAAGACCGCCGACTACTGGACCGTATTCTTCGACGTAAACGAAAAAATCTACGCAACCCTCCCAACCAAAGGAATCTCCTTCCCCTACCCCCAGCTCGACGTCCACGTCATTCCCCAGGCATGACCCGAAGCGAATTCCTGCTCCACATTTTAGGCTGCGGCTCCGCAACCCCCTCGCTGCGCCATATGCCCTCGTCGCAAGTCATTGACCATCGTGGAAAACTATTCATGGTCGACTGCGGCGAGGGCGCGCAGCTCCAAATGATGCGCATGCGCCTGAAATTCGGAAAACTCAACAACGTATTCCTATCCCACCTCCACGGCGACCACTTTCTCGGCATACTCGGACTAATCTCGACAATGGCCCTCCACGAAAAAGGCTCGGCCCTGACAATCCACACAATCGCCCGGGGAGCCGAACTGATTGAATCGCTGATGGGCGTGCTCATCGGCGACACACCTTTCGACCTTAAATTCAACATCATAGACCCCTCGCGCCGACAACTCCTCTACGAAGACAACTCGCTGACAATCACCTCATTTCCCCTCTACCACCGCGTCCCGACCGTCGGCTTCCTCTTCAACGAAAAGCCCAAAAGCCGCCACATCAACGGCGAAATGGCCCGCTTCCACGGCGTGCCACACTACTTCATGGAAAACCTCCGCCGAGGAGAAGACTTCGTCAAACCCGACGGCACCGTCATCGCCAACGCCCGCCTGACATCCGACCCCACTCCCTCCGCATCCTACGCCTACTGCACCGACACCGCCGCCGACCGCCGGGTCGTTGCCTCCGTGAGGGGAACCACCACCGTTTTCCACGACGCAACCTACGGCGACGACGGCGCCGCCAACGCCGCTAAATACGGCCACTCTACCGCACGCCAGGCCGCCGAAATCGCACGCCGCGCAGGAGCACGCACACTGATTCTCGGCCACTTCTCCAAACGCTACTCCTCCGAAGCTCCCCTGATTCAACAAGCCGCCGAAGAATTCAACGGAAAAATCATCGCCGCAAACGAAGAAATGACTATAGACCTGCTCAACCAATGAACTTCTCAGCCGAAGACATCAGAATGATGGACGCAGCCCTCGCCGAGGCCCGCGAAGCCCTCGCCGAAGGCGAAATACCCATAGGAGCGATAGTTGCATGCAACGGCAAGATAATCGGACGCGGCCACAACATGACCGAACGGCTCCACGACGTCACCGCCCACGCCGAAATGCTCGCAATCACCGCCGCAACCGAAACCCTCGGTGCAAAATACCTGCGTGACTGCACCCTCTACGTCAGCGTCGAACCCTGCCTCATGTGTGCCGGAGCAATCGGCTGGAGCCAAGTCAGCCGCCTCGTCTACGGCGCCGCAGACCCCCGCCGCGGCTACCTCGGCCTGACCCGTACCGACCGCCCCATCCTCCACCCCGCAACCCAAATCGCCGGCGGCCTCCTCGCCGACCGGGCCCTCGCCCTACTCCGCGACTTCTTCGCCCTCCTCCGCAAATAACCAAACAACATAGCCCTGCAAACATCAAAATCCACCCATTCGTAGGGTCGCCACCTGTGGCGACCACCCCCCAAAAATCCACCACCCCCCAAAAATCCACCACCCCCCAAAAATCCACCCCCCCAAAAATCCACCCTCAAAATCCCCCCAAAACGCCGTGTCATCCACCCCTTCACCCTCAAAAAAACGCATATACCCGCGCGCAAAATTCCATGACTACAACGGCGGAACATACTTCGTCACAGTCTGCACCCGTGAAAAACAACATTTTTTCGGAAAAATAAACAATGGTATAATGCAACGCTCAGTCCTGGGCGAAGTTCTGGAAAACAATCTGTCAACAATCAGCACCCACTACCCCGATGTTGCAATTCCGCTCCACATCGTGATGCCCAATCACTTTCACGCCATCATTGTTATTTCCGGCGAGGCTGACACCCGGGCAGCCGACAATCTCGGCCGACTCAACCAGACCGCACGAATAACCGTCGCCACAGGTGGCGACCCTACCATGTCCATCCATCATAATTGTCGGTTAGGAAATGTAATCTCTGGCATAAAAGCCCACGTAACCCGCTTCGCCGGACTCAACAACATCCCCTTTGGTTGGCAAGATCGATATCACGACCACATAATCCGTAACACCGCCGATGGCAACACCATTGCCAAATACATAAAAACCAACGTTGAACGTTGGTCCTCAGATTGTTTTCACTCTTAAAGCCGCGGATTGCGGGGTGCTCGAAGCGGGACTCGAACCCGCACGGCCGCAATGGCCAGGGGATTTTAAGTCCCCAGTGTCTACCATTTCACCATTCGAGCGGTAAACTTTTCAACCGCAAAGGTAGCAAGAATTTCCGAATGTTGCAAAAAATGAGTAACTTTGCGCCGTTATGTCTTCATCTTCCACTCAATTCAGATCAAAAATCGGCCTCATTGCCGCAACCGTCGGATCCGCGGTCGGCCTCGGCAACATTTGGCGCTTCCCCGCTGAAGCTCAAGCCGGCGGCGGCGCGGCATTCCTGTTGTTGTATATTTTCTGCGTAATGATTTTGGGCATCCCCGTGATGGTTGCCGAATTCTCGCTCGGGCGCGCCGGTCGCACCGACGTAATCGGTGCCTTCTCGGCCGTGACCCCGAAGCGCCGCTCATGGGCGACTGTCGGAATTCTCTCCGTGCTGACTGCAACCCTCATCAGCATCTTCTACATCGTCGTGACAGGATGGACCCTCGAATACCTCTGGCAGAGTATCTCCGGCAACCTCTTCAGCGGCGTCACCCACTCGGGCGCCGACACCGGCTACTTCGCCGACAAAATGCAAGAATACACCCGGACCGACCTCCTGCCCCTGATTTTCACCGTCTTCGCCGGACTCCTCAACCTCGGAGTGCTCCTCGGAGGCGTCAGCAAAGGCATTGAACGCCTGAGCAACGTGCTCATGCCCGTGCTCTTCGTCCTGTTGCTGATTTTCTGCGGAGTCGCGATGACCCTGCCCGGTGCCGCCGACGGACTCGGGTTCTTCCTAAAGCCCGACTTCTCGAAGTGCACCCCGTCAACATGGCTCTCGGCCCTGGGCCAGGCCTTCTTCTCCCTCAGCCTCGGCATGGGCATACTCGTTACCTACTCCGCATACTATCCCGCAAAAACCCGCCTCGTCAGAACCGCCATAACCGTATCGCTCCTCGACCTGCTCGTGGCCTTCATGATGGGCATCATAATCTTCCCCGCCGTCATGACCTTCGGCCTCCAGGACCATAACCTCGCAGGCACCGCATTGGTTTTCGTAACCCTCCCCGAGGTCTTCACCCACCTCCCCGGCGGGCCCGTATGGTCAGCCCTTTTCTTCCTTCTGCTTGTAATCGCGGCGCTGACCTCAACCGTCAGCATTACCGAAGTGGCTACCCGCTGCCTGCAGGACCGCCTCGGCTTCTCCCGACGCCGCGCCGTGCTCTCGCTGATGATTCCAATGATTCTGCTGAGCGCGGTCTGCTCCCTGAGCTTCTCGTCGCTCAGCGGCGTGACCGTTTTCGGCCGCAACATGTTTGACTTCCTCGACTTCCTGACCGCTGAATTCATGCTCCCTGTCGCCTCCATCGGCCTATGCCTCTACATGGGGTGGATTGCCCCGCGCAAGCTCCTCGAAAACCAGATGACCAACTACGGCCACTTCAAGTCGCGGCTCTTCATTCCCGTCCTGCTGATTGTGCGCTACGTAGCCCCGCTGCTCATTCTCATGGTTCTCATTTCCCCGCTGCTGCTATGAACCGACGCGGGCTGACATACCCCCAGCGCCTCGGACTGCTGCTGACCGCCATTCTCCTGCTCCTGGTCCTGCTGCTCGCGGCCCTCATCCCCTCGCCCGATGCCGTGGTCCCGGCCGGCGGCCTCCCCGAACCGGCGGCCGACACCGTGACGCCGGCCGCGCCCCGCGTCCGCACAAAAAAATCGGCCGCGAAGCAATCCAAACCCGCGCCCACACCCCGCTCTCCCCTCGATGAACCATTCTGACAATACCCGCGCATATGAAAATCACAATCAATCGCCTGCGAGTACATGGCTGCCACGGCGTCCTACCCCTCGAACGAATCGTTGGCCAGGACTTTGAAGTGACCCTCCGGATCGACACCGACTACGACGGCTCCGACAACCTCGACGCCACCATCAACTATGCCGACGTCTGCGCCGTCATTAAACGCGAAATGCAGACCCCCTCGGCCCTCATCGAGCACGCCGCGACACGCCTCGTCATCGCCCTGCGAAAGGCCTTCCCAAAAATCAACGCAGGCGAGCTGACCCTTGCCAAGCTCGCCCCGCCAATGCCTTTCGACGTAGAATCCGTTGCCGTTACCGTAGCTCTGTAACCGCACGCGTCAGCTCGATGAATTCCTCGACGCTAAGCTGCTCGGGCCGGCGCCCCGCCATTGGATGCTCCGACGGAAACTCCGGACACAACGCACGGATGGAATTGCGTATCGTCTTGCGCCGCTGACCGAAAGTCGTCTTGACAACCGTCTTGAACAACGCCGCATCGACCCCCAGCTCCCGGCGCGAATTGCGCGTCAGCCTGACAACACCGCTCTTCACTTTCGGAGGAGGATTGAAAACACCCTCGCTGACCGTGAAAAGATACTCGACGTCATACCACACCTGCAGAAGAACGCTCAGAATGCCGCGCGCTTTAGTCCCCGGCCCCGCGGCCAGGCGCTCGGCGACCTCACGCTGCAACATCCCCGCGCAACAAGGAATATAATCCTTGAAATCAAGTATGTGGAAAAATATCTGCGACGAAATGTTGTACGGATAATTCCCTATTACCGTAAACTCCCGTCCGCCCATCAGCTCTGACAGATTAAGACGCAGAAAATCGCCCTCAACAATCTTCAGCCCCGCGAAATGCTCACGCAGCCAATCGACGCTTTCGCCGTCGAGCTCAACAACCGTGACATCCTCGCCCCGCTCGAGCAGAAAGCGGGTCAACACCCCCATGCCCGGACCGACCTCCAGAGCCGGCAATGAGCGAAAATCATCAATCGTCGCCGCTATGCGCTCGGCAACACGCAGGTCGGTCAGAAAATGCTGACCCAGCGACTTTTTCGGTTTAACTTTCTCCATCAGAGCCGTTCAAGAACCTCGCGAATTTTATCATACGTTGTTATTCGCGTCGGAACTAACGGCAGGCGCAACTCATTCTCAATATATCCCATAGCGTGGAGCAGACACTTCACCCCCGCAGGGTTGCCGTCGACAAACAATAGTGAAAACAACTCCGTAAACTTATGATGTATCAGCAGCGCGTTGGCAAAATCGCCCTCCAGCGCCAGCCTGACCATGCGGCTGAACTCACGCGGAAAGGCATTGCCGATAACCGAGATGACCCCGACGGCGCCGAGAGTAATCAACGGGAACGTAATGCCGTCATCGCCCGAAATGACCATGAAATCCGCCGGCTTCCGCTTGATGATATCATCGATTTGCGAGAAATTGCCCGACGCCTCCTTGACCGCGATAATCTTCTCCGGAAAATCATACGCCAGCCTCAAAGTCGTCTCCGCAGTCATATTGACCCCCGTGCGACCCGGAACGTTATAGAGCACAATCGGCAGCGGCGAAGCCTCCGCAATCGCCGCATAATGCTGATATATGCCCTCCTGCGACGGCTTATTATAATATGGCACGACCGATAGCACGGCAACGAAATCCGACAGATCCGTCGTGCGCAACTCCTCGCAGACCGCCGCCGTATTATTACCCCCCAATCCCAAAACCAGAGGAACACGCCCGGCAACCCGCTGAGCCACGAACTGACGCACGCGGCTCTTCTCATCGGCGCTCAACGCCGGAGTCTCCGCCGTGGTGCCAAGCACGACCAAAAAGTCAATGCCACTCTTTATCTGATACTCCACCAACCGGGCCAGAGCATTGAAATCTATCGTTTTATCGGACTTGAACGGCGTTATCAACGCCACTCCCATGCCCTTCAAATTCGGTCTTCCCATAAAAACGTTTTTTGTTTTCCTCTGCAAAGATACAACAAAAAAACGAGAATGAGGGAAAAACGATGAAAGAACATTGAGATAAAGCGTTTTAGCGATTCTGACTTCATCCGTAAGTCGTTCTTTCTTTTAGTAGAATGTATTCTTGTTTATGCAAGAAGATAGGGCAGACGGCAAACTTCGTTCCTTCAAGAAAATCAAGGCTATTTCTTGATATATCCGGTAGCCCTTGCCTTGCCCACCTTTTCTATATATCCGACATCCAGCAGTTCTTTCAACGTCCGTTCAATGGTCGTTTCACTGATGTCCGGACAATATGCCGCAATATCGGCTTTCGTGAGTTTGCCCATTTTCTTGTCGAACACCGCTTTTACTCTTTCGGCTTTGGAGAGGCTACGATATTGCAGGTGTTCCACCCTTTCCTGAAACTCCTTGTACGCCTTCAATATAATTCCTAAATAGTAGCGGACAAACGGTTCGTAATTGTTTTCGTTGTCATGCCATCCGGCGGAGCTTTCTCGAAGAGCTTCATAATAGGTTTCCTTCGTTTTCTCCACCAGCATCTCGACGCTGATGTATTTCCCCACGATATAACCGCTCCGATATAACAATAGCAACGTAAGCAAACGGCTCATGCGCCCGTTGCCGTCATTGAACGGATGGATGCAAAGGAAATCAAGGATGAACATCGGGACGAGCAGAAGCGCATCGTATTTGCCGCTATCCGCCACAGTCCGGAACCTGTCGCAAAGGCTTTCCATCGCTTCCGCGGTCTGAAAGGCAGGAACCGGGATAAAACGTACTTTCTGCGTTCCGTGCTTTCCTGATTCCGCAATCACGTTATCCGAATTCTTGAACTTGCCTCCATTGTTGCTACCACTGAAACTGTATAAATCACGGTGCAGTTGCAGGATATTGTTTACGCTGACAGGGATATACTCATAGCTTTCATGTATCGTAGCCAATACCTCCCTGTAACCCGCGATTTCTTCTTCCGAACGGTTTCGCGGTTCGGCTTTTTCCATCACCAACGCTTCCAGACGTTCGTCTGAGGTGAATATGCCTTCTATCTTATTGGAAGCTTTTGTACTTTGGATTTTTGCAATATCCAAAAGCGCGGTCAAGACATCGGTTTGTGCCTCGATATATAACTCCTGTTTGCCCTTACATTCATGTATGGCAGAGAGTAAATTGACTATTTCCGGCGTCAGCAGTCTGCCGGGAATATCCATATATTCGTAATCATGCATGATATTCATTGTTTTATGATGGCAAAGTTAATCATTTTTTTCTCTTATTTGCATCAAATGCGAAATATCTGCACCACAAAACGAAATTATGATGCAGATACTTCAACGGATGAGGTCGATAAATACTTATCTTGCTCCTTCAAGAAAATCAAGTGCCCGTCAGTCGGTAAGCGGAGCGGTAACCGTCATTCAGCATCCGTTCTATGTCAGATTCACGGTAGAGGATTTTACCGCCCAACTGGATGTAAGGTATCCGTCCCTCATTGCGGTAGTCCTGAAGTGTCCGGCGGCTCACTTTCAGACGTGCGGACACCTCCTTGTCGGTGAAGAACCTTTCTCCGCCCAATGTAGGTCGGTAGTTCGCGGTCAGACCTTTGCATTAGAGTTGTTAGGAGTAGCAAGGCACAGCATATCAGTGAATTTGCATTTTCGCTAAATCGTTACCTTAAAATCGCAACTCCTTCATTCTATTCTGAATTTCAATCAGATATAAGTTTTTTGATTATCCCTTGCAAAGATAAGCCTTTTCTCCGAAAATCCCGCACCTCCGTCAGCATCTAACCACCCTATCGGTCCTCAACGCCCTGACTCAACAGGTGTCTCCTCTTCTTTTGGGAGCGGCGTTGCAGCCTGGCGCGGAAAGATGTCGGCGGGACCGGTCGGGCGCTCGTCTTCGAGCCATTTGAAGCGGGGCAGGCGGAAGAGGCTCTTTTTTGCCAGATAGAGCGGAGTGACGGTGCCCGAGGTGGCGTCCCATAGCTTCACGCGTTCGATTTCGCGTCCCGCAAAAGTCGCTATCATATATGACGACTCGATGTTGGCAATCTTGTTGATGGTCGAGTCTTCCTCTTCGGGGAGTATGATTGCCTGCACCGAGCCGTTGACATCAAGCTGACGCAGTTCGCCCTCGCCGTTGAAGTAGGCAATCATCTCCTTGCCCGAGAGCTGGTTGAAGTAATTGCCCTCGACCTGCTCGGCCATGAAGCCGAAGTCGGGAAGCCACGCCTTTTCGGCCGTGGAGTCATTCATGTAGAGAATGATGCGGTTGCCGAAAATCTCGCGGTTCTCGCTCCATATAACCGGGTCATAGTCCATGCGTATCGTCGTGTCCGTGTCGACAAACGTCATTGAATCACAGACACCCTGGATATCCACCCTCCAAAATCTTACGTTGGGATTGGCAACCATCATGCGCACGGAGTCAGGCGTCTGCCACGTGCGGATAACGTCGCCGTGAAGATACAGAGTGTCTGCCTGCGAATACTCCAACGCCCGCGCGCGCCCCGTGCAGTAGGCCGAGTCGGTCAGCTCGTTATAGGAGCCATAGTCGCCCTCGATGGTCATCCGGCGTGCCGAGTCCGTCAGCACCATATTGCCGAACGCCTCGCCGCGGCCCGCGGCTTTGTCGTAGACCAGCGAGTCGCCTGTCAGCGTGTTGCCGCGGTTGGTGTGCACGGTCGAGCGGTCGAGCAGCGTGGCCAAGTCGAGCCCCGTGTCATAGATGCCGTTGAGCGACGTGATGTCGCCGTCCTCGCCATATATACGCGCATAGACCGGCAGAAGGGCGATACGCGTGTCCGTATTGTAGAGCAGGGTGTCGGTATAGATGCGCACCGTGTCGCCCTGATTCGAAATGCCGTTGAGAACAACATGGCGATAGAAGTTCGCATCCTTCGTCGGCGGGGCATATTCACCCTCGAGCGACGTCAGTTCATTCTTAGGGTCGGTCAGCTTGCCGCCGTTGAGATAGTAGCCGAGCTCCATTGCCTGCGAATAATGCAGAATCGGTGCCGTCAGCGTGACGTCGCGGTTAATCAGCCTGACGTCGCGGCCCTCGCCATATACCGTGGCCAGCTGCTGCGACCCGGAGTAATCCATGTAGTCGCCATAGAGAAAGAGCGTATCCCCCTGCTCCATGCGTATGTTGCCGAACGCCTCCATAGAGTCGGCCGGAAGCGACGGCGACGTATAGAAGCGAGCCGAGTCGCAATACATAAACATGTCGCCCTGACGAAAAACGACGTTGCCGATAAGAATCTGCACGCCCTGCTCCTCGGGAAGCACCATGAGCGAATCGGCCCGTTCAAGAAAGAGCTTGCCCCGTTGATGACGGTCAGCTTCGGGCACGAGCGGTCGTATCGGCGTCGTATCGGGCGTGTGCAGCGGATTGCGCGCAAACATCCCCGCCGCCACCAGGGCAACGACAATCACCGGCAACCGACTCCTGCGCCCCACCGTCAAGACTCTTAACTTTTAATTTTTCGTTTTTAACTTTTAATTTTTAACCCATTTGTGTCTCCAGTCCGGACAGTCGCTCCAACCCGGCTCGATGCGGATGTAGGTTGACGCGATTTTCTTGTCAACCCATTGGTTGAGAATGCGCTGACGCTCGGCGTTCATCGCCATTTCACGAATCAGCTGATAGTCGTTGACCATGTTGGCGCGATGAGCCTCCGTGCGGCTCTTCAGCTTAGCAATGCAGACAATGTCGGCCGAATTGCTCAGGTTCTTCATCGTGAACGCCTTCGAAACCTGACCCGGCTTCAGCGACGCTACCTCGCGGGCAATCTCCGCCGGCAACTGGCTCATCTCAAAATAGCTCGTACCCGTCTCCGAGTTCGTCATCAGGCCGTGGTTATTGCGCGTGTCCTTATCTTGACTGAGCACTCCCGCGGCGTCCTCAAACGTGAACTTCTCCTCGAGAATATCGGCGCGGATCGAGTCCAACCGCTCGCGGGCGGCATTGAGGTCCGAGGCCGCAACCTTCGGGCGCAGAAGAATGTGGCGCGTGTTGACGCGGTCGCCGCGCTTCTCTATCAGCTGGATAATATGGTAGCCATATTCCGTCTCGACAACCGCCGACGCTTTCTTCGGGTCCTTCAGGTTGAAGGCAACGTTGGCATACTCCGGAACCAGGCCCGAACGGGGACGGAAACCTATTTCCCCGCCCATCGACGACGACCCGTCCTCGCTATACATGATTGCCAGCGTCGAAAACTCCGCCGTGCCGTTATTGACCCTCTCGGCATATCCGCGGAGACGCTCCTTTATGTCATCGATTTCCTGACGGGGAATTACCGGATTGAGAGTGATGATTTCAACCTCTACCTGCGTCGGAACGTAGGGAACCGAATCTTCGGGAAGGGCGTCGAAATAACGTCTTACCTGCGAGGGCGTCGGCTTCACCTTCTCGACCAGCTTCTGCTGAACCTGGCTGACACGATAGGAATTGGTCATCGTTTCCGTCAGGAACTGACGCAACTCGGGGATGCTCTTGTGCATATACTGCTCGAGCTGCTCGCGCGAACCCGCCTGATTGATCCAGTCATTGATGCGCGAGTCTACCTGCGCGCCTATCTGCGAGGGGTTGGCCTCGATCGAGTCCAGATCGGCCTGATGCAGATAGATGCGCTCAAGCGCTATCTGCTCCGGAATGAAGCAATAGGGGTCACCGATAATCGGAAACTTCTCCTGGCGCATCTCCTGCCAGCTCGATTCTACTTCCGAACGCCAGATCGGCTGGTCGCCGATCATCCAGACAACTTCTTCGGCCACGTTGTCCTCAGGACCCGCGGCGCCGACGGCTACAGTGGCCGCCAATGCACACGAATATGCAATATTACGAATTTTCATCGCCACAAAGTTACAAAATTTTCTCAGCTTTCACAATTCAACCTTCATCGCATCAGGTCCGCAACCGTCAGCGCCGCCATGGCCTCGACAATGGGAACTGCCCGCGGAAGCACGCACGGGTCATGACGCCCCCGCGCATGCAGGTCAACAGCCTCGCCTCGGCAGTTAACCGTATGAACCTCCTGCAGGAGCGTCGCAACCGGCTTGAACCCGATGCGCATCTCTACCGGCATCCCGTTTGAAATGCCGCCCTGAATGCCGCCCGAATGATTCGTGCGCGTGCGGATTTCCCCCTCCGCGTCAACATAAAATTCATCTATCATCTCCGACCCGCGGCGCGTGCACCCCGCGAACCCCATGCCGAACTCTACCCCCTTGACGGCGGGAATCGTCAGCATCGCCTCGCCCAGGCGCGAGTTCAGCCGGTCAAACAGAGGATCCCCGGCCGCGCCGGCCATCAACCCCGTAATTGTCAGGCCTATAACTCCGCCAATGGTGTCGCCGGCAGCCTTGACCTCCTCGATCAGCCGGGTCATTCGTTCGGCAGCCGCAGCGTCGCAACATCTGACCGGATTGCTCTCCGCATCCGTGTCGCTCACCCGCGCGCATATATCGCCGACCTGCAACGTCGAGGCGTGGATTTCTATACCCATACCCGCGAGCCACTGACGGCAGAACGCACCGCCGACAACCCGCGCCGCCGTTTCGCGCGCCGACGCACGTCCCCCGCCGCGATAATCGCGCACCCCGTAACGGGCCTGATACGTAAAGTCCGCATGACTCGGCCTGAACGCCTCCGCCATTTCGCTATAGTCGCCCGAACGCTGGTTCGTGTTGCGGATAATAAACCCGATGGGCGTCCCGGTCGTGCGCCCCTCGAACATTCCCGAAAGAATTTCAACAGTGTCATCCTCGCGACGCCCCGTCGTGATGCGGCTCTGACCCGGCCTGCGGCGGTCGAGTTCGGACTGAACCGCGCCGAGGTCTATCTCTACTCCCGACGGAAATCCGTCTATTATGCCCCCGAGCGCTGGCCCGTGGCTTTCACCGAACGTGGTGAGTGTCAATCTTTTTCCAAATGTATTCATATCGGACTCGTAAGGTCGGCCACTTCTGCGTGGACGTAATTGATCAGGTCGGCCGGAGCGATTTCGAGCTGAACGCCTCTCTGCCCCGCGCTGACAAATATCGTTTCAAAATTCAGCGCCGTCCCGTCGATGAATATCGGAAACGGCTTCTTCAACCCGACGGGCGAACAACCCCCGCGGACATATCCTGTCAGCGGCAGCAGCTCCTTCATCGGAATCAACTCCGCCTTCTTCGCCCCTGCAACCTTTGCCGCCTTCTTCAGGTCGACCTCCGTATTGCCCGGAACGACGCACACGAAATAACCCGCGCGCTCCCCCCGGAGCACCAGCGTCTTGAAAACCCGGTTGATATCCTCCCCGAGCTCATCTGCAACATGCTGCGCCGCAAGATCATCCGGGTCGAACCGATACTCCCGGACCCCGAAAGCCACCTTCGCCTTCTCCAGCAGCCTCATCGCATTTGTCTTCGTCATATTCTCGCAAAATTACATATTTTTCTTGTCAAACAAAAATGGAAGAAGATAAAACGGCAGGTTTAGGATGCTTTCTTTTTTCGCACGGTCTTTCGGGCTGATGCAGTATGCCTGACTTATACACGACGAGAATTTAGAGCAGAAAGCCTCTAACGATACATAGCGCGAATAACCTGATGATTTGACTTCTATAGGAGCAACCTTATGAACGTCAGAGACTAAGAAATCAATCTCATAGCTTCCGGTACCGGTTGAATTGGGAAATGTATAATAGAAAAGCCGCTTGCCTGCTGCGGTCAGAATCTGGGCCACAACATTCTCATAAACATATCCGAGGTTGGCCTCCAACTTGTCGGTCAGTAGTTTCTGGTAAATCAGATTCTCTGTGAATGTTGAACTTTTGAATGCGAGAGTGACAAACAACCCCGTATCGCAAACAAACAACTTGTAGCGCTTCATGTCGTAATATGACGCCATCATGGGTCCGGGATCGGTTGCATGATAACACATATTGACAGTTCGGCTCGCAATGAGTTCCTGCATAATGGATTGCATCGTTACACTATCGGATTCGGCAATAGCATGGGGCTTATATCTCGAAGAGTTATTTGCCAACTGGGCCGGAATGGCATCAAAAAGCGCTGCCATGCGTCCGCTTTGGTCAATCTTCATGAAGTCCTCTTCATAAAGTTCGATTATTTTGCGCTTTACTTTGTCAACCCGGCTGAGGTCATTACTATCAATATATTCAGCAACAGCCTGAGGCATGCCGCCAATCAACATATAAAGTCTGAAATCCTTCATCAGCTGACGATTTACTCCGTCGCCTGCACCTTTTCCCGACGCCAACAACTCCCGTAAAAGCTGAGGCATTGAAGGTTTCCCGATTGCCATGAGAAATTCTTCATAATCCATAGGATACATCTCGATTCTTTCTTCTTCGCTTGGAATAAGGATGTCTTTGACGTTCTTGCGTATGGATATCAAAGAGCCGGTTTCGATATAGTCATATCTGCCGTCGGCAACGAGATGTTTGATAGCCTGGCGGGCACGAGGTTCAAACTGAACCTCATCGAACACAATCAGCGACTTGCGCTCTTTTAGCGATATGCCAAATAGCGCCTGCAGTCTAAGGAAAAAGTAATTGAGGTCATGAATGTCGTCAAATAGTTCATGCACCTCACCGGGCGCTTCCGAGAAGTCTATGAAGATATAGCTCTCATATTCGTTTTCTGCAAACTGACGTACCGTGGTTGACTTACCAACACGCCTCGGCCCCTCGACGAGAAGAGCATATTTCCCGTTCCAGCGCTTCCATTCGAGCATCCGCTCATAGATTTTTCGTTTGAAGACTTCTGCCATATCGGTATTTCGTTGTTTATGAGTACAAAGATAGCGAATTCCTCACTAACTGACAAATCTTTTCCCCGATTTCCTCACTGGCAGACAAATCTTTTTGCCGATTTCCTCACTGGCAGACAAATCTTGGGGGCTTAAAATGTCAAATTAGCGGCATAGCCGCGCAAAAGGCGCATTAGCGCCGATTCCCATAATTAGCCCGGGGCAATGACCGCATAGCGGTCGCGGCTCCGGGTCGGCCGGCAATCCCGCTCACCCACAAACCGCGTAGCGGTGACACTCCGGGAGACTCCGAAATCCGACATCCGGGCGCAACAACCTCTGCGCTCCCCCGGGCGGCTTAAAACCCGCCCGTCCATGTCGGCGGGTATCGGCTCTGCAACACTCGTTAATCGAAGAACCCATCATAAGATAAATCCTCGTCAATCTCCGGCCAATGGATTCCAAAATGCGACAAGACGTAGTTTTGACGTTGTGGTTCCGAAGCATCCGCGAGCCTCGAATACTCAGCAAATGGCTCACATGCACACCGGCCGTCGTTGAGTTCAACCCAAACCGCCGAACCCGTTAACCACACGCGATTTACATGACTGCGATTCACTGCTTACCTCCTTTCTTGAAATATTCTTTCCACCTCTCAATTATAATCTCCCTATTCTCATCAATTATTGATTCAATCAAGCGCAACACTCCCCACCCCCTCCCGTCAAAGACCTTTCGCAACCACGCCGAGCCCCGTGCGGCCATTGAGCGCAATCGCCAGCGGAGCGTCAAACTCCACCGCCCGCAGACCCTCACTCTCATAAAACGCCTCTCGGGAGTCAAGATAGCCGATGTCGCAGTGCCCCGAATCACCGTCGATGGTGAAGTAACCCGCGCCGACGCTCGTGAGGTTCTGAAAGAAGTGAGTCCCCTGGCTCGGCTCGATGCGGTAGCCCGGCAGCGACGACTCGACAATCAGCCGCGCGCCGCAGATATGCGGCCACTTCACCGGAATGCCCAGCGCGGGGTCCGACGACCCCCAGCGCCCGGGGCCGATGAGCAGATACGGCTCGCCCGCATCCATCAGCCGACGGTTCAGCAACTCGATTTCGCGGGCAAGCGCTTGATTTCGCGCCGGGTCGAACGCCTCCGGACGAACATAGACAACCGTGCGCACGCCCTCTATGTTACCGTTGCCCAAAGCCGTCGTGCTCCGAAGAATTGTCCGCTCGGGAGCCAGCGAAAGCACCCGCTCGTCGCCCATCTCTTTTTTGTCGACAATCGGCCTGATTTGCAGCCAGTAAATGGTCCCCGCGTTAGGGCCGTTGACAACCGCCGCAAACTCAATCTCTACCGGACGGGCCATCTCCGCGCGACCTGTCTCGAGCATGAAATCTACCGCGCCGGCAAGCGGGAAACTGCCGTGGTTCAACATGTTGGCAAACGTGACGACCTTGCGCCCGGGACCCGAGTCGGTGTCGCGGATAATCTGATCATCGACGTCGAACGTGCTGACCATGTAGCGCAACGCCTCCGTCCCGGCGAGACTCTGAACCCTGACCGAACGCAGATTGAAGCCGTCATCAGCCGTAAATGTCGACGGCGCCCCATCGGTCATGTCCAGGGCCAGCAGCCGCGTCTGGGTGTCGCGCAGCGCCAGGTCAAGGGTGCTCGTCTGCAGCACCTTGCCCGGATGTTTCGGCGAAAAGCGCAACGCCGTGCCCCCCTCCACGATGGTCTTCCCCAGGCCGATGGCAACCTGCACGACCCCGTCCTCGGCCTTTTCGTCGCCAAGCGGATAATAGTTCAGCGAGCGCCCTACGCCCGAAAACGACGGAAAATACAAATCGGCATGTCTGACGCCGACGACCTCCTGGATAATCACCGCCATCTTCTCCTGGTCGATAACGTTGCTCGTCGCCGTCATGTAGGCCTTTGAATCGGCATAGAAAACCGACGCATAGACGCTCTTGATCGCATCACAGAGCATCCTGAACGTCTCCTCCCGCTTTTCGGCACGGTTCTGAATCATGTACGTCGCATAAACTCCTGCAAACGGCTGATAATGCGAGTCCTCGAGCAGCGACGACGAACGCACGGCCAACGGACGGTCGACGACGTCGAGCAGCGCCCGCAGATCCTCGCGCACGCTCTCGGGCAAGCGCGCGGCAACAAACGCCCGGTGTATCTCCTCGTCGGGCATCTGGCTCAGTGCCAGCGGATAAAGCCCGTTCGCCGCCATGAACTCGTCGAAAAGGTCCGTGCAGAGCACGACCGTACGCGGAGTCGAAATCTGGACCTCCGTCCCTCCGATGCCCTCACACTGCGGATACTTCTTGATGATCGAGTCAATAAACGCCAGGCCGCGGCCCTTGCCGCCGAGCGAACCCCGGCCGATGCGCGCAAAGTTCGAGTAGCGGTCAAAACGCTCCTTCTGAAAAACGGCCACAACGCCGCGGTTCTTCATCCTTCGGTAGCTGACAATCGCATCGAGAAAATCCCGACGCGCCTGGGCGACCTCCCCGAGCGACCGCGTGCGGTGCTGCTTGATGACCTCCGCGACCCCAAAAAGCGCCCGCGCATAGAGCCAGCGCGAAATGTCATTCCGCCGCGCATGATAATAGAGCGTGCGGTCCGGAATATCCATCATCTTATACTGCAGGTCCTTGAGCGAACGGATGCGCATGATCTCCGCCCCCGTGTCGGGGTCGCGCATGATGAAATCGCCGAACCCGAAATTCGCCGTAATCGCCTCCCCGAGATCTACCGGCAGCTTCTTCGAGTTCTTGTCAAGAAAAATGCCGTTGAACGGAGCCACGCGCCCACAGTTCGCCGTCTCGCTGCTCTCAACAATTATCGGCACGTAGGGGTCACGCTCGCGGATATACTCCGCCAACCGCAGACCCGCGTCAGGATCCTTCGCCCCGCCACGCATGAAACTGACGTCCGTGATGACCCCGAGCATATTCTCTCCATAACGCCCATATAGCTCCGTGGCCTCCTCATACGTTCGCGCAAGCACAACCTTCGGACGCCCGCGCATGCGAAGCATCTGCTCATGCTCATTGAGCGCCTCGGTCGAGAAGTGAAGACTCTGCTGCAACAGAAACTTATAAAGATGCGGCAGAATCGACGAATAGAATCTCACCGAATCCTCCACCAGCATAATTGTCTGAATGCCCACTGTGTTGATATCATAATCGGCATTCATTTTATCCTCCAGCAATTTGATGATTGCCAGCAGCAGGTCCATGTTCCCGAGCCACGAAAACACATAATCGACCGCCGACAGGTCCTCGGCCGCAAGACGGCGGCTCACCTCCTTGCTGAACGGCGTCAACACGACGATCGGAGTCTCCGGCGCCTCTCCCCTGATTTCACGCAGCCCGCTGAACGTCCCCGGAATGTCAGGGCCCGGAATGGCTATAACCAGATCAAACGACTTGGTCGGAAGCAGTCCGAGAACCTCCGCCGTGTCGCTCACGCGCGTCACTCGCGGAGGCGACGACAGATTAAGCGCATTATATTCAAAAAACAACTGCTCCTCAACGCGCCCATCCTCCTCAATGATAAAAGCATCATAAGGCGACGCTATCAGAAGCACCGAATGAATTCGCCGCTGCATCAGCTCATTAAACGCCGTATCCCTCAGATATAGCCTCCGCCCATAATTACTCTCTCTCATACCCGCAAAGTTACACAAAAAATAAAAAACGAAAAACGAAATTCCCGGCAATCCCCCAACAACCGCAGGCATCAGCTGCAGAGCAGCCCAAAGGCGCATAGCGCCGACACCTTTGTGTTTCGCCGCGGGCGTACCCCCCGGGGTTAGCCCCCGATTTCCAGCCGGACGGGATGCGGTTGTTGGTCGAGGATGCCGTGGAGGAGAGCGTCGGCGTTGACAACCGGGGTCTTGATAAGCTCCGGGATGTTGAAGGTCCGCGTGAACGTGTCATAGAACGTTGCCGACTTCTGAGGCAGCGCAAAAGGCTTGCAGGCAAACCCCGTCTCGGGGTCGAAGGCCGCAATATACGGTCGCGCCCAAAGGCCGTCCATGCGCTTGGATGAGAAGACGAACCAGCGGCCGTCGGAGCTCCAGGAGTGATAGCTGTCTATCGACTCGGAGTTGACCTCGTCCATTTCACGCCACTCCCCCGTCTGCAGGTCCATCAGGCAGAGCTGACTCTCGGGATGCCATATCGAGAAGGTGCCGTAGTCCATGCGGGTGAACATCAGCCAGCGGCCGTCGGGCGAGCAGCGCGGAAAGCTGACGCTCTTATCTTCCGCCGCTGCGGCATAGAGCGTCCGCAGGTTCGAGAAGCGCCCCGTCGCTCCGTCGAAGTCAATCGAACAGAGGTCATAGCGGATTGAATCTGGCGCATCGGTATAGTTACCCGAGACCTTCGCACGGCAGAAGTAGAGCGTACGCCCGTCGGGACTCCAGTTCGGAAACGTCTCCATGTAGTCGGGACCCGTCAGCACACTGTCGCTATAGGCCGTACGCGTCTCTACGTTATAGACCATCAGGTCGGCGGCCCTGTCGAGCACCTCGATGGGCTTGGTGCCCGACGAGTGGAAAACCTGGCCCACATCGTTGGCCGAAAACGCTATGAAGCGACCGTCGCGGCTCCAGCCCGGATAGGTGGCGCCATGGTTCGCGCCCATGAAGTTGGAACTGATTTTCTCAACCTTGCCATTGCGCGAAATCAGGGTGCCCCCCTGCTTGCCGCGCACATGGATCATCATCCCGCGCCCGGGGTCATTGGCCGAAAAGTTATGGCAGTTGATACACTGAGTGTCGAAATCCTTGTTCTCCAATATCGGCTTCTGCATGTAGTCGGCAAGATTGCGCTCATAGATGCCGATTGCCGACCATAGCTCATAGCCGGGATAGAGCAGGCGATAAACCAGATAGCCGTCAATATCCGTCGGCGCCACGGCACAGACAACGTCGCTCTTCACGCCGCGCCAGCGGCCGTCGGCCCCCTTGGCGGAGAAACGGAAATATATCGAGTCGCCGCGCGACTCATCGAGCAGCGCGTGCCACTGCTTCAGCGGAATGCCCTCGACTGCACCGTCACTTCCGGAGCGCACCGTGATCGACGGCTCTTCGCCGCAGCGTCCGATTTCGGTCTGCCACGCCCGCGCCGGCTCCTCGGTCATCACAACAAACGACGGCGCCGCAACATTCGGCGCAAACGTGACTCCAGCATAATCCGGCGTCATCGCCGGCACGCACAACGTGCGCTCGTCAACGGAAACACGGCCGCCGCAGCTGCCGAGACCGACCGACGCAACCGCCAATAATATCAATTCAAACGTCTTCATTCCATCAAATTCTTAAAAGTTCAACGTCGCGCCCTCGGGGCTGAGAAATGAGAGATAATACCAATAGGTCGCCTTCTGCGCGGGCGTGAAAGTAGTGAATTTTCCCTTGTTCTTCTCGGCAAGAAATGCACGGAAGTCTGCGTCGACCTCCGGCGAGATTGCAAAGCCGTCGGCCGCCAGACGCTCCGACCCGTAGTTGAGGCGCACAAGACATAGCGCCTCCTCAAACATCCGCGGCAGCTTCTGCCCGCCGCCGTAATACTCCTGCAGGTTCCTGTAGAACGCCCCGAGATTGTTGGCCAACAACAATGTCGTCATCAGATACTGCCGCGCCATCTCATTGCCGGGGTCGTGCATGAGAATATATTTGCAGTCGCCGGCGATGTTGAGCACATTGTCGGCGCGCATCGGCGTCTGCGACGCGTCTTTGAGCGCGTCTCTGAGCCCCGGAACCTCGTCCGCCGCGCGCCATTGCTCGAGCTGACGCGCCGTCCGGCGGTAAAAGAGCGTCTGCTTCAGCGGGGCGATGAACTTGCGCGCCTGCTCGCCGCGCCCCGTCGCGATAAGATAGCGGCTGAGGTTGATAAGATGATGAGCCGTCTCGCCCCACCCTACCAGGGCCTCAAACTCCCAGTGGAGCGCCGAATTCAGCGCCCCGAGCTGCTCATAGACGTAGCCGCCGTATTCAGCCTGGTTCTTGTCGGCTTTCCACGGGAAAAACAGCGTTGTCGGCCCGTAATATTGCGGATGCTCAAACAGGCGGTCAAGCAGCTCGCCCTTATGATATAGCGCCATCGCGCGGAAATACGTCATCAGATGATTCTTCGTCCCCGTGGCGACCTGACGGTCGACAAGCTCCGTGACCTCATCCCAATCGCTGCGCCTGACCGCCTGGATTGTCTTTATCATCAGGCGCTCATTCTCCTTCTGGCGCGCCATCTGCTCGCGGGTGAAGTGCCGCTCCTTGCCGTTGGGCATCATCAGGTCGCGAGCACGGAAAGTCCCGTAATATGCCCCGCCGAGGGCGATGCAGAAAACCGCCGGCGCAACCCACTGCAACCACCGCCACTTCTCGCCGACGCTGATACGCGGCTTCGGAATGAACCGACCGAACGCCAACGCGACGATCCAAATGCCAACGACCGCCGCTACGGCCTGAACCGCCGATTGCAGCGTCGTGTCGATATCTACTGTCTGAAAAAATATCCATATCGGAAGCAACGTGCTGACGCCCAATCGGTCACGCAGCCCCGTCAGCCGACGTATGGCGTCGCGCGTCAGCAGATAGACGCCGGCCAACACAATCGTCCATATTCCCGCCGCAAGCCACGGATAGTAGCCAAACTGCGCCATAAACTCCTCCGCGGGAGCCCACACGCCCTTCTGATGCACAAGCTCCGTCAGGTAGCTCCACGAAAAGCGGAAAAGATAATGCTGCTCATGAAAAATCAAAACGTGACGGTACACGCCGAGATACATCGCCATAAATGCAACCGCCATCACCGCGGCCGTCACCCGGTTATCATACTTCTTCATAGCTCGTTTTGAATTACTCCCGCAAATATACAACATTTTTCCAATAATTCACAGGCGCCCGCGGTCGTTATAACTATAGTAGCCCGTCGGTGCAACGATGATATGGTCAACCATACGGATATCAAACAACTCGGCCGCAGCTTTGATCTTACGCGTCAGCGCGTCGTCGGCCGGCGACGGCGTGAGCGCCCCCGACGGATGGTTGTGAATCAACGCCATACCGACGGCCCTGGCGTCGAGCGCTCGCTTTATGACCATGCGCACGTCGACCGTCGTGGCGTCCATGCCCCCCGACGAAATATGCTCCAGACCGATTACCCCTAAGCGCTTGTTCAGCAACAAGACGCGGAATTCCTCATGGTCAAGGTCTTCAATATCGTGGCGGACGTAGTCATAAATCTTGTCCGACCCCGTCATCTGCTGACGCTCGCGCGCCGCGGCCCGACGGCAACGCTGACCTAACTCCAGAGCCGCGATAACCGTGATTGCCTTTGTCGGGCCGATGCCCGGAACCAGCTGCGTCAGCTCCCTCGGCGACGCCGAGGCCAGCCGCCCGAGATCGTTGCCGAACTTATCGAGAATGTCTCGCGCAACGTCGATGACACTGCGCCCTCTGACCCCGACCCGCAGCAAAATCGCCAGTAACTCGGCGTTGGTCAAGACCCCGATGCCCTGCTGCAGCGCCTTCTCGCGAGGCTTATCCTCATCTGCGAAATCCTTCAACATGGCTTACTCATTTTTTCCTTGTCTGATACGCAGCTCCGCTTCAAGATTACGGCCGCGACCAAGCAGAATTTGCGTGAACCACGCCTTCAGGAAACCCGCCCCATAGCCATAAAGCTGCACCAACGACGCCGGAACCGCCATCAGCGCAATCTTCAGCGAACGCGTCGAAACCAACGACGCAACAAACAACGCCGCGACATAAACGCCCAACGGCAATAGCCACCACGGGCTGACTATCGCCCCCATCAGCAACAAAAACACCGACCCCAGCAAGAAAAGCGCCGGAAGCGTGTGAACCGCCTTCAGCGACCCCGGATACAACTGTTTCAGCGTAATGCGGCTCATGCCGAAAACGTAGACCTGACGGGCAAACTTCTTCATGCTCAGGCGCCGACGGTGATAAACCGCACAATCCCGCAACAGGGCAATCGAAAAACCCTCCCGACGGATGCGCGTCGACATGTCGATATCCTCCGAAAACATCTCCCGGAACCCTCCGACACGCTCCCACACCTCGCGGCGGAACCCCGTGTTGAACGTCCGCGGCGTGAACTTCTCCAGCTGCACCTTACCCCCGCGGATGCCACCGGTAGTCAGGAACGACGTCATCGCGAAATTTATCGCCTTCTGAAGCGGCGTAAACGACTCATGCGCCGCATCCGGCCCGCCGTAGCAGTCAACCGGATGCTCCCGGAGCCGCTCCTCCAGCCGCTCGAAATACTCCGCAGGAATCACGCAGTCGGAGTCGAAAAACACGAAATAATCCCCCCGCGCGCGCTCCATCCCATAGTTGCGCGCCGGGGAGCGTCCCTCGTTCTCCTTCCAATAATACCTGACAAACTCCCCGTAGGGCTCACACTCCGCGCCACACGCCTCCGTCGACCCGTCATCAACAATGATGACCTCGAAATTCCTGACCGTCTGCGCCTGTAGACTCTCCAACAGTGACGCAACCTCGTCGCGTCGGTTATACACCGGTATGATTACACTAAAAAACATCTTCTCTCAGCTCATGCGTGATTTATAATCCTCATATGTGAATTCCCGGAGCGTCTCACACTCTCCGTTGCTCCGGCACAGAACAATCGCAGGATGCGCAATGCCGTTAAACATCGTCGTCTTGACCGTCGTGTAATGGTTCATATCCTCCAGCGTCAGGCGCCGGCCCGGAACCAGAGGCTCCTCAAATTGCCAGTCGCCGACATAATCGCCGCTAAGACACGAATTGCCCCCCAGGCGGTAAGAATACTCCGCCCCGGGCCGCGACTCCGTGATTGCCGGCTGATAGGGCATCTCCAGTGTGTCAGGCATATGGCAGGCAAAGCTGACGTCAACAATCGCCGTCTTAACGCTCTGGTTCTCGACAACGTCGACAACCTCCGTAATCAAATCGCCCGTGCGCCACGTCCACGCCGAACCCGGCTCCAAAATGACATGCACGTTCGGATGACGCTCCCGGAACCCGCGCAGCAACCCGATGAGCAGTTCCCGGTCATAACCCTCGCGGGTCATCAGATGCCCGCCCCCCATGTTGACCCACTTCAACTCCGGCAAAAAGCGCCCGAACTGCTCCTCGAAAGCCTCCAGAACCCGCGCCAGCTCCTCGGCGCCGCTCTCACACAGAGCGTGGAAATGCAGCCCCTTTATCCCTTCCGGCAGACGCTCCGGCATATCCTCGGCGCTAACGCCGAAACGCGAACCCGGAAGCGCCGGATTATACAGGTCCGTCTCTATCACCGAACACTGCGGATTTACCCGCAGACCCGCCGAAACCTGCCCTCCCCGCGCCTTTACCGCCGGAAGAAAACGCTCCGCCTGACTCAGCGAATTAAACGTGATGTGGCTCGACCCGTCGAGATACTCCCCGATAGTCGCCTCCGTATATGCCGGACAATACGTATGCACCTTCTCACACAACTCCTCCCGCGCAAGCCGCAACTCATTGAGCGAACTTGCTGTTGCCCTCACGCCATACTCCCGGAAAATCGGAAACGTACGCCAAAGCGCATTCGCCTTGAACGCCATGATTATCTCAACGCCGGCCCGACGGCCAACCTCACGTATCACCTCGATATTATGCCTGAGTTTATCCTCATACACGACATAAAACGGCGTCTTCAACTCTTCAACTCTCATTAAATATATATATATATATATATTGCTAAAAATCAAAATGTTACTTCCCGCAAAGTTAATGCAAACTGCCTTATTTTGCAAGTTTTCGCCTCGTAAACTGCCTTATTTTGCAGAAAGCAGCCCCGCCAGGATCTCCATGCCGCGGGTTGCAGGCTCGGCAATCACATGCACCCGCGGACCGACCGCGGCGGGATTCGGGTCAATATAGTAGATGTCAGCGTCAGCACGCGCGTAGTTTATGAGCCCCGCGGCCGGATAGACGTTGAGCGACGTGCCGACTATGACCAGAATGTCGGCCTCGGCCACGACCTCCGCCGCAGGCTCTATCATCGGCACGGCCTCCTCGAAAAACACTATGTGAGGCCGAACGTAATGACCCTCTATGCGCGTAGACGGCGTAGTCTCGATTTCGGGCGGCCGCAACTCATAGACGAGGCTCGCGTCGTCGAGAGCCCTCACCTTCATCAGTTCGCCGTGCAGGTGAATGATGCGCTCCGCCGGCGTTCCCGCCCGCTCATGCAGGTTATCGACGTTCTGCGTAACGACATAAACGTCAAAATCAGCGGCCATGCAGGCGATTGCACAATGCGCGGCGTTCGGCTCGACCTCGCCGAGCTGCCGCCGCCGCTCATTATAGAACTGATGAACCAGCTCCGGATTGCGCCGGAAGCCCGTGGCGCTGCAAACGTCCATCACCGGATACTGCTCCCAAAGTCCGTCGGCATCTCTAAACGTCCTGATGCCGCTCTCGGCGCTGACTCCCGCGCCCGTGAGAAATACGAGTTTCTTTTTCATGCGATGTCAAAGGAAAAAAGACCTTAAAGACTTTAAAGTCCTTAAGGTCTTTAGTGTTAGCGAATGTCAGGGGGTTACTCCTCCTTGCCGGCCTCGGGGTCTGCTCCCCACTGTTGGCGGGCCAGACGGCGGTAGTTGTTATAACGCCACTGGGCGTTGGACTTGGCGGCTGCGAAGAGTTCGGCTGCCTGGTCGGGCATCGACTTCAACACGCTGGCGAAGCGGACCTCGCCTTTGAGGAAGTCTTCGAACTTGTCCCACTGCGGCTCCTTGCTGTCGAGCGTGAAGGGGTTCTTGCCCTCGGCCTCCAGCGCGGGGTTGTAGCGCCACAGGTGCCAGTAGCCGCATTCAACTGCCAGCTGCTCTTCCTTCTGCGACTTGCCCATGCCGGCCTTCAGACCGTGGTTGATACAGGGAGCGTAAGCAATGATGATCGACGGGCCGTCGTACGCCTCAGCCTCGCGGATAGCCTTGAGCGTCTGAGCGTTGTCGGCACCCATGGCGATTTGTGCGCAGTAAACGTAGCCATAGGTCGAGGCAATCAGACCCAGATCTTTCTTGCGCACGCGCTTGCCGGCAGCGGCAAACTTCGCGATGGCGCCGACCGGAGTGGCCTTCGATGCCTGGCCGCCGGTGTTCGAGTAAACCTCCGTGTCTACAACGATGACGTTGATATTCTCGCCGCTGGCAAGCACGTGGTCCAGACCGCCGAAGCCGATGTCATAGGCGGCGCCGTCGCCCGCAATTACCCAGTGGGCGCGCTTGACCAGATAACCCTTCAGCTCGGTGAGCTCCTTGCAGATGTCACAGGTGCCCTGCTCGATCAGAGGGATAATCTTGTCGGCTACCTCGCGGCTCTTGTCGCCGATTTCCTTGACTTCGAGCCATTCGGCGAAGAGAGCCTTCAGCTCATCGGAGCAGCAGTCGCAAGTCAGGCCCTTGCGCACGAGACCTTCAACGCGCTCGCGCATCTTCTTGTTCGCAATCGTCATGCCGAGGCCGAACTCTGCGAAGTCCTCGAAGAGTGAGTTGCCCCATGCAGGACCTTGACCCTTCTCGTTCGTCGTGTAGGGCGTCGAGGGAACCGAACCGGAGTATATCGATGAGCAGCCCGTTGCGTTGGCAACCATCTCGCGGGTACCGTAGAGCTGCGAAATCAGCTTGACGTAGGGAGTCTCGCCGCAGCCCGAACATGCGCCCGAGAACTCGAAGTAAGGGGTTGCGAACTGCGAATTCTTGACGTTGAGCTGAATGTCAACGAGATCCTGCTTCGACTTAACGTTGTTGACGCAGTAGTCCCATTCCGTCTGCTCGAACATCTCCTCTTCCAGCGACTTGAACTCGAGAGCCTTCACGCCCTTCTTGCCGGGGCAGACGTCTACGCAGTTGCCGCAACCGAGACAGTCGAGAACGTCAACGCTCTGAATGAAGCTCATGCCCTTGAACGCGGTGCCGATAGCGGGGATGAGACGGTCGCCGCCGAAAGGCGCGCCGGCTGCTTCCTGCTCTGTCAGAACGAACGGACGGATAGCAGCGTGGGGACATACGAACGCACACTTGTTACACTGTATGCAGTTGGCCGGATCCCAATGAGGAACGTAAGCGGCAACGCCTCGCTTCTCATACTTGGCCGTACCCTGTTCCCAGGCGCCGTCGGCGCAGTCTGCAAAGTCCTTGACCGTCAGAGAGTCGCCATCCTGTGCATTGATGGGACGAACAACGCGGTTAATGAATTCAGGGTCATTGTTGGCGGCGTGTTCGTCGTCGGCCAGATTTGCCCATGCGGGATCGACGGCAAGCTGCTTGTATTCGCCGCCGCGGTCAACTGCCGCATAGTTCTTGTCAACGATGTCCTGACCTTTCTTGCCATAAGACTTAACGATGAACTTCTTCATCTGCTCGATGGCCAGGTCTACGGGAATAACGCCCGTGATGCGGAAGAACGCGCTCTGAAGAATCGTGTTCGTGCGGTTGCCCAAACCGATTTCGCGGGCAATCTGCGTTGCGTTGATATAATAAACCGTGATGTTGTGACGGGCAAAATAGCGCTTGACCTTGTTGGGCAGGTTGGCGGCGAGTTCGTCGCCCTCCCAGATGGTGTTCAGCAGGAAAGTGCCGCCGTCGCGAAGACCCTTCGTAACATCATAGAGATGCAGATATGCCTGAACGTGACAGGCAACGAAGTTAGGCGTCGTTACCAGATAGGTCGAACGGATCGGTGCGTCGCCGAAGCGAAGGTGCGAGCAGGTAAAGCCGCCCGACTTCTTCGAGTCATACGCGAAGTAGGCCTGACAATACTTGTCGGTGTTCTCGCCGATAATCTTCACCGAGTTCTTGTTTGCACCGACGGTACCGTCTGCGCCCAAGCCATAGAATTTGGCCTCATATGTGCTCTTGTCGCCCAAGGCGATCTCCTCCTTTGGAGGCAGCGAGGTGAAAGTGACGTCATCAATGATGCCGACCGTGAATTTATCTTTGGGCTTCGGAAGAGCGAGGTTCTCAAACACTGAGATAATCATTGCCGGAGTCGTGTCTTTAGACGCCAGAGCATAGCGACCGCCAACAATTTCCGGAGCATTCTCCTTTCCGTAGAAGCACTCCTTGACGTCGAGCAGCAGAGGCTCGCCGTTCGCGCCGGGCTCCTTCGTGCGGTCGAGGACGGCAATGCGCTTCGCCGTCTTCGGAACGGCCGCAAGGAAATGCTTGGCCGAGAACGGACGGTAGAGGTGAACCTCAACGATGCCAACCTTCTCGCCCTGAGCGTTCAGGTGGTCGATAGCCTCTTCAGCGGCCTGACAAACCGAACCCATCGCAATGATGACGCGGTCGGCGTCCGGTGCGCCATAATAGTTGAACAGACCATACTTGCGGCCCGTAATGACCGAAATTTGGTTCATGTACTCCTCAACGATCTCCGGTACCTTCGCATATGCCGGGTTGCAAGCCTCACGGTGCTGGAAGAACACGTCGGAGTTCTCGGCCAGACCGCGGGCCTGAGGATGCTCGGGATTTAGTCCGCGGCTGCGGAACTTGGCCAGGGCCTCGCGGTCGAGCAGCGGAGCGATCTCCTCCTGGTCGATAACCTCGATTTTCTGGATTTCGTGGCTCGTGCGGAAGCCGTCAAAGAAGTTGACGAACGGAATCGAACTCTTGATTGACGCCAGGTGAGCTACGCCGCTGAGGTCCATAACTTCCTGCACCGATCCCTCCGCAAGCATTGCGAAGCCGGTTTGGCGAACAGACATAACGTCCTGATGATCGCCGAAAATGCTCAGCGCGTGGCTCGCAATCGTGCGCGCCGACACGTGGAACACGCTCGGAAGCTGCTCTCCGGCAATCTTATACATATTCGGAATCATCAGCAGAAGACCCTGCGATGCCGTGAACGTGCTCGTCAAAACGCCGTTCATCAGTGAGCCGTGAACTGCGCCCGCGGCGCCGCCCTCGCTCTGCATTTCCTGCACGAGAACCGTCTCGCCGAAAATGTTCTTGCGACCGTTGGCTGCCCATTCGTCAACGAGCTCGGCCATCGTCGATGATGGTGTGATGGGGTAGATGGCGGCTACTTCCGAAAACATATACGCAATATGCGCAGCTGCCGTATTACCGTCACACGTCATGAATTTTTTTTCTTTACTCATGAGTTATGGTGAAAAAGTTGTGGTTAAAAAAATGCTTATGCAATTACCCCGCAAAGGTACGCAAAATAAATGAAAAATTAAAACCGAAAAATTAAAAAACCGAACGCCCCCCCTGTCGCGCCGGCGGCGCGTGCGCCGCCCCCATTCCTCCCAAAATTCCCATTCATCCCATTCCTCTCCCCAATTTTTCATTTTTAATTACCTGTTGGTTGAATTAAATTAGTACAATATTTATAATGAAAAAGTTGCACAT
>CAZKOF010000001.1:0-82898 GCA_964554335.1 uncultured Bacteroides sp. | reverse complement strand
CATGGCAGAGATCGGCTGGGATATTACGTAACTTCAATGAAAGTTATAGGTTAAAGGTTAACCTGGCGGAACATAAAGCGCGGCTTTGTTGCCGTGGCTTTACCAAATGCGTTATAATACATCGGGCGGCGCCGAAATGTGGCGTCGCCCGATTTGTAGGGTCCGGGAAGTGAAAATCAGATGCCGAGGTCAGCTTTGATAGCGGCAATCTTCGCTTTGGCCTCGCGCTCGGCTTGGTCATAGTCGTTGATGGTGCCCATCGGGTGCTTTGCCTCGATGTAGAACTTGATTTTCGGCTCGGTGCCCGAAGGACGTATGCTGACCTTGGAGCCGTCGGCCGTGAAATACTGTAGCACATTGCTGGTTACAGGCATATCCATCTTGGTTACCTGACCGGATGCTACGTTCCTGACATTTAGATCGCTATAGTCTTTGATGGTCTCTACGGGGCTGCCGCCGAGGGTCTTGGGCGGGTTGGCGCGGAAGTTCTTCATCATCTGCTGAATCTCTTCTGCACCGGTCTTTCCGGGACGCACAACGCTGATGCCCTCCTCGAGCGAGAAGCCGTTCTGCAGATAGATTTCTGCGAGCATCTGACCGAAGTCCATGCCTTTCTCCTTAGCCCATGCGCAGGCCTCTGCCATCAGACAGATTGCGCTGACCGAATCCTTGTCGCGACAGAAGGTTTCGGCCAGGAAGCCGTAGCTCTCCTCTCCGCCGCCGAGATAGCGCATCGACGCCTCGTTGTCGCGGATAACTGCGGCAATCCATTTGAAGCCCGTGTAGCAGTCAAACATCTTGATGCCGGCTTTTTCGGCAATGCTCTTGATAACCTCTGTGGTCACGATGGTCTTGACGATATATTCGTTGCCCTTTATCAGGCCGAGTTCCTTATTGCGCGTAATGATGTAGTTGAGCAAAATCATCACGATCCGGTTGCCGTTGATGAGAACATACTCGCCCTGATTGTTGCGCATGACGCAGCCGATTCGGTCGGCGTCTGGGTCCGAGGCCATTACGATGTCGGCATTGGTCTCCTTTGCCTTAGCTATGGCCATTGCCATTGCCGACGGATTCTCGGGATTGGGACTCTCAACCGTGGGGAACTCGCCTGAGGGAACGTCCTGTTCGGGAACATGGATGATGTTGGTGAAGCCGTAATTCTTGAGGCTTTCGGGCACGAGTTTCACGCCGGTACCGTGGATAGGAGTATAGACAATCTTCAAATCGCTATGCTTCTTGACGATATCGGGGCTTAGCTGCAGGCCTTTGATTGAGTCGAGGAACTTGCGGTCAATCTCTTCGCCGATGATATGGATGCGGCTCTTGTCGCCGCCGAACTTGATGTCATCGGGAGTAATCGACGCCACGCGCGACACGATGTTGACGTCGTGGGGGGCTATAATCTGGGCGCCGTCGCTCCAATATGCCTTATAGCCGTTATACTCTTTGGGGTTATGCGAGGCGGTTATGTTGACGCCGCTCTGGCAACCGAGTTCACGGATGGCGAACGAGAGTTCGGGAGTGGGTCGGAAGTTGTCGAAGAGATATACCGTGATTCCGTTTGCCGAGAATACGTCGGCGACTATTTCGGCGAACTCGCGCGAATTGTTGCGCACATCGTGGCCAACTGCAACCTTGATTTCGGGGAGGTCGGCAAAAGCTTCGTTGAGGTAGTTTGCCAGGCCCTGGGTTGCCGCGCCAACCGTGTAGCGGTTCATGCGGTTAGTTCCGGCGCCCATGATTCCGCGAAGGCCTCCGGTACCGAATTCGAGGTCTTTATAAAAGCTCTCGATGAGTTCGGTGGGGTCTTCAGCGTCGAGCATGCGCTTGACTTCGGCGCGCGTAGGCTCGTCGTAGCCGTCGCTGAGCCATTCAGCAGCCTTTGCGCGGACAGACGTGAGCAGTTGTTCGTTTGTTTCCATTGGTTATCGTGGTTTGTTGTATGGTTTGGATTTTGGAATTGCGCAAATTTACGCAATGTTCACGAAATTTCCAAGAAAAGTTAGCGGAGCGTTAACGTCGGTGTCGCCCACAGACATAGCATCGGTCAGCCACAAAAGTAACAACACAATAAGAACGACCACGCCGATAACAGTCCAGACTGTGGTTGCAGTTTTTCCTTTTTTGCTCATAGATATATAGTAAAAATCTGTTTCTACCGCTCAAACGTCTGCGAGAGCAAAAAAGTTTCCGGACGTCCGCGCCTGTTCAGGAGCGCGCCGCAGCGCCTTCATAGCGCTTGATGCGGTAGTTGAGCCAATAATGGTAACAGATCCAAACAACGAGGTCTGCGAGTATCAGAATCGCCGAGTTGACATAGGGCGACAACAAGATGTTGACAACAATGAAGCCCATGGAGATACACAAAATCGTGACCATAGCGCGCGGGGTTGACATACCCAGGCGCAGGAGCTTGTGGTGAATGTGGGCCTTGTCGGGGAGGAAAGGACTCTTACCCGATCTGATGCGGTCGAAAAAGACGCGCAGCACGTCGAAACAGGGCACAATCATCGGCGAGAAAGCAACAACCATTGAATTCAGGTCTGAATCCATCAGCATTGGCCGGCGGGTCAATGAAACTGACAGGTAGGTCAGTATGAATCCAATGCAGAGTGATCCGGTATCGCCCATGAATATTTTCTTTTCCATCGTCGGGTTGCCGAAGACATTATAGTAAAAGAACTGAACCAGCGTGCCGAGCGTGGCAAAGGCAATCATCGCATCGATGGTGTCGCCACTCCAGGCGAACATCACACCGTAGAAAACCATCGCAACCGCGCTCAGTCCTGATGCCAGGCCGTCAATACCGTCAATGAGGTTTATTGCATTTACAAAAAAGACGGTAACGAGCAGCGTCAACATGCAGCCGCAAACGTCGGGCCACGCGTAAACCCCGCAGAAACCGTCGAGATTACAAATCCATATGCCGCCACATACCAGCAAAACCGCCGAAATCAACTGCACGACAAACTTTGCCCGGTAGAGCACTCCAACCAAATCATCGGCTATGCCGACCAGATAGAGCAACAACAGGCCGCAGACACTGAAACAGATTGCCCGGGCAGCATTCGACGTCACCAACACCTCCGTCAGACTGTTATATATCGGAAGACTAAATATGCCGATAACCAGACATATGGCAAAAATCACCGAAGGCACGAACGCAATGCCGCCAAGTCGGGGAATTGCACCTTTATGAATTTTGCGTGCGTCGGGTACATCGAAAAGTTTTTTGCGGTATGCTATCAACAGGATTTTCGGAATTATTATACCGGTCAGCAATAAGCTTACTAAGAATGATGCAGTTACGCCAACTATCATCGATTGATTCTGTTCAAATATCTGGTGCATAATGTGTTTTTTTCAGTCAGTCACGGGCAAAGATAGCAATTATTTTCATGTCACCATAGCTTTTAACCTTTATTAACAGACGGGGGGGTAAAAACCACCTGATTGTCAGCTATTTAGGTTTACAACCACAAAGAACTTAAAAATCTTCGCCGTTGAGCCATTTTTTTCGTAACTTTGCAACTTGAAAAAGCGTTATACCCACGATGAATAACCAAAACTCTGAATTCCTGCTCGACGTGCGCAATCTCCGTGCCTCCGTCGACGGCAAAGAAATATTAAAAGGTGTAGACCTTCAGGTTCGCCCCGGCGAGGTCCACGCAATCATGGGCCCCAACGGCTCGGGAAAATCGACCTTTTCGGCAGTGTTAGCCGGCAATCCCGTCTACACACTGCTCGGCGGCACGGCGACACTCAACGGCGTTGACCTCCTCGCGCTCCCGCCCGAAGACCGCAGCCACGAAGGCCTGTTCCTCTCGTTCCAATATCCCGTTGAGATTCCCGGGGTGTCAATGACCAACTTCATGCGCGCCGCAGTCAATGCAAAGCGCAAATACTTCGGTCAGCCCCCGCTGACAGCCTCGGAATTCCTCGCAATGATGAAAGAGAAGCGCTCCGTTGTCGACCTCGATGCCAAACTCGCCTCTCGCCCGGTCAACGAAGGATTTTCCGGAGGCGAAAAGAAGCGCAACGAAATCTTTCAGATGGCAGTACTCGAACCGAAACTCAGTATTCTCGACGAAACCGACTCGGGACTCGACATCGATGCCCTCCGCATCGTTGCCTCGGGAGTCAACAAGCTCAAAACCCCGCAGACGGGGACCATAGTGATTACCCACTACCAGCGCCTGCTCGACTATATAAAACCCGATTTTGTCCACGTCCTATATAAAGGCCGCATCGTGCGCAGCGGCGGTCCCGAGCTTGCCCTCGAACTCGAAGAGCGCGGCTATGACTGGATCAAGAACGAAATCGACGCCCAAGCGCAATGAGCACCCCCGTCAAACAATATCTCGACCTCTACGACAAGGCATCGGAACATATCGGCAGCCGCCCGGACCAACGCAGGCGCCTCGCCGAAGCCGGCGGACTCGACGACGCTTTCGCGCCGACCGACTACGGCATGAATCTTCAGCGACTGCCTATCGAAGTCGACGTGGCCCGGTCGTTCGGATGCGACGTCCCGGCTATCTCAGCCGCCCCCGCCGCGGTTGTCAACGACATCTTCTCCGCCCCGGCGCGCCTCAGCGAACGCATGCCCCGCGGCGTCCATTTCTCCTCCCTTCGCTCAGCTCAGGATTTGCTCCCCGACTTCGGGTTCGACGACGCTGAAACGCGCCTCAACGACCTGTTATGGACCGACGGCGTCAGCCTGCGCGTCGACGACGGCATCGCCTGCGAAAAACCCCTGCAGCTGGTCAACATCTTCTCTGCCCCGCTCGACCTCATGGCAGTCAGACGCATGGAAATATCGCTCGGACGCAACGCCCGCGCATCAATACTCGTCTGCGACCATACCCAGGACGCCACCCACCGATACCTTTCGGCCGAACTGATAAAGATTGACCTCGCCGAAGGCGCTGAACTCTCCATTGACTTCATCGAAGAGTCATCGGCCCGGACAACCCGCCGCACAACCCTCAATGCCCGCCTCGCCGATAACGCCCGCCTCAACGCAACGGCTGCGACCCTCAGCTGCGGCGACTCAAGAATGCGCGCCTCGGTCGACATCGACGGCAGCGGAGCCTGCGCGACGGTCAACGGCCTCGTTATTGCCGACGCCGGCCAACGCGCGACTTTCGCAACCCGCATACACCACCACGCCGAACACTCCTCCTCGTCGCAACTCTTCAAGTACGTTGCCGACGGAAGCAGCCGCTGCACGTTCAACGGCCTCATCGTTGTCGATGAAGCCGCACGATTTACCGATGCACACCAGACCAACCGCAACATGCTCGCCTCGCCCGACGCCATGATGCACACCGAACCGATGCTCGAAATCTACTGCGACGAAGTCAAGTGCAGCCACGGTGCCACAACCGGCCAACTCGACACCAATGCCCTATTCTACATGCGCCAGCGCGGAATTCCCGAAGGACAGGCCCGCCGGATGCTGATGGAGGCATTCGTAGGCGACGTAATCTCTACCGTCCACATTCCCGGACTCGCCGACCGCCTGCGCCACCTGGTTGAGCATCGCTTCGCCGGCCTCGGCGCCTCGTGTGCCGACTGCTCCCTGACCAATAATCAATGTGCCAATGCTTGACGTCAACAAAATACGCAATCATTTCCCCGCCCTCAACCGCGAGATCTACGGTCGCCGGATGGTCTACCTCGACAACGTTGCGACCTCCCAGACCCCCCGCGAGGTTGTCGAATCCATAACCGCCGGCTATTTCGGAGCAAAAGCGAACGTCCACCGCGGAGTCCACACGCTCTCGCAAGAAGCCACGGCCCTTCAGGAACACGCCCGCGAACGCATACGCGAATGGGTCAACGCCTCCTCAACCGAAGAAATCATCTTCACGCGCGGCACAACCGAAGCCATCAACCTCGTCGCCGCTTCGCTCGGCCGGGATTTCACCGCCGACGATGAAGTGATTCTGACATCGATGGAACACCACGCCGACATCGTGCCCTGGCAGCTCAGGGGCGCAACCCTCCGCGTAGTCCCCATTCTCCCCGACGGCTCACTCGACCTCAACGTCTACTGCAGCCTCTTCAGCGAACGCACCCGTTTGGTCGCCGTCGCCCACGTCAGCAACGTACTCGGGACACTGAACCCCGTCGCCGAAATGATTGCCGAGGCACACTCCCACGGCATCCCCGCGCTCATCGACGGCGCCCAGGCCGTTGCCCACATGCGTCCCGACGTCCGCGCCCTCGACGCCGATTTCTACGCTTTCTCGCTCCATAAAATGTATGGTCCGACAGGCATCGGAGTACTCTACGGACGCCGCGGACTGCTCGAGAAGATGCCCCCCTACCAGGGTGGCGGCGAAATGATCGGCCACGTTAGTTTCGAAGGCACAACCTTTGCCGAGCTTCCCTACAAGTTCGAGGCCGGAACGCCCGACTTTGTCGGCATAAGCGCCATATCCCCCACCCTCGACTTCATAAACAGCATCGGCATTGACAACATCGCCGCCCACGAGCACGCCCTGCTGCAATACTGCACCGACGAGATGCTCACAATCCCCGGCATGAAAATCTACGGCACCGCCCCGGGCAAAGGCCCCGTCATCAGCTTCAACCTCGAAGGTGCCCACCATTACGACGTCGGCATGCTGCTCGACAAGCAGGGTATCGAAGTGCGCACCGGCCACCACTGCGCCCAACCGCTGATGCACGCCCTCGAAATCGAAGGAACCGTCAGAATAGGATTTGCGGCCTACAACACCCCCGCCGAGGTCGACGCCTTCATTTCGGCCCTGCGACGTACCGCCGCCCTTCTCTCCTGAAAATCAAATATCCCGGTTGCGCGAGTCGATGATTATTGTGACCGGGCCGTCATTGACCAACTCAACTATCATGCGGGCACCAAAAACGCCCCGCTTTACCTCCCGACCGGTCAGCGCCGCCAACTCGTGGCAAAAGTCCTCATAGAGCCCGAGCGCCTCTGCCCCGGAGGCCGAACGCACATAGCTCGGGCGGTTGCCTTTGCGCGTGGATGCCAACAGAGTAAACTGACTGATGGCAAGAATTTCGCCGCCGACGTCAACGACCGAGCGGTTCATCACCCCCTGCTCATCATCAAAAATGCGTAACCCTGCGGTTTTGCGCACAAGATAGTCAACGTCGTCGGCACTGTCGCCACTTTCAACTCCGACAAGAATCATCATGCCGCCGCCGATTTCCTGAAAATAGTCCGGAGCAACGCTCACCGACGCACGCCCAACGCGCTGAATCACCACTCTCATACCTCTTCCGGCTCTATGAGTGGAAGGTTAACCCACCGCGGGGAATGAGACGTTGCCGGAATGACCCTCCCGAGCAGGTCTTCGAGCGACAGGACAACACTGGCCGTGTTCACACACGGATGACAAGCATAGACCTGAGCATCGCGCAAATCATTGTCAACGATTAACCTGACACGGCCCTCCCGGTCATGAATCAACCCCATTGGCGACACGGCCCCGGGCCTGATATGCAGCAGTTCCTCCATCGCCTCGGCTGAAGCAAACGACAGACGCGCGCAACCGAGCTGACCCGAGAGGTACTTGGTTTTAAACGGTTTGTCAGCAGGAAGCATCAACAGGTAATACTGCGTTTGCTGCCGGTTGGTCAAAAAGAGATTCTTAAACACCGGGGCGCCGATTGCCGCGCGCACGGCCTCGCACTCCTCCATTGTGAATGCTGCCGGATGCACGCATGTGCGGTAACCGACGCCGAGCCCGTCAAGCAATTCATAGACCGCCAACTCGGCATCCGTCCGTGCAACCCCATCCTCCGGCCGCCCGTCATAAATCGTCATCCCGGTCATTTTTCAGCCGTAACATATCTGCGCCAAGCCTCCTTGGCCGTTATGGTCTTCGGCCGGCCATTATCATCGGCAATGACCACGGACTGGCCAAGCTTCATCTTACGCTGTAACATCTTGCAGTAAGACTCTCTGAGTCCCTGATTCAATTTTTGACGCAATTCAATTATTTCACGCTCCGACATACTATACTGTATAAATCTGTATCGAAAATCGTTCCTTTATCGGCAATCGCTTTCGTACTGTCATTATTATCATATAACGACCAGAAATCAACAATCGGTATATAAATCTCAAATAAATTTTTTAATCCGCGCCAGTAACGCCTCTCAATAACATCTGATGGAATATTGTGACCTCCTTCACTGACGCGCTTTGCAACTCTCTTCTTGGCCACATCAGGTGACTTCAACCAAAAGAACAACAAATTTACTTTATATCCCAGTTTCTTGGCCCTAAGCACAAGATTCTGATATCCGCGGGTAGCAAGAGTAGTTTATATAGCAAATGTCTTTCCTTGTTCAATGAGTTGGTCAATGCGTTTCAACATGAGTTTTCCTGCAAGTATGGCCATGCTCTCAGGATTAAATGGAGATAGTCCTCTGGCTATCTCGTCAGCATTAACAAACTCACGACACTGCAAAACCTCGGGCAAAACATTGTAGGATGCGGTCGTTTTACCCGCACCGTTACAACCGGCAATAATATATATCGTCGGGGAGGTCATGTCAGCGGATGAAGAGGAGCTCGCGGTATTTGGGCAGGGGCCACATCTCGTCGTCAACCTCGAGTTCGAGCTTGTCGATGTTATATCGGATTGTGGCCATGCGCGGAAGCACCGTGTCGTGATACGCCAGGGCCTTTTCGCGCTCATCCTTGATGCGGTTGGCAACCTTGCGTGCCTCAATCATGGCGGCCACGTCCTCGCGGATAATTGCGATGTGCTCACTGATGCGCTCAATGGCGGCCATGTCCTGAGCCGAGATTTTCGCGCTCTTGTCAGCGGGGAAAATCTCCTTGATTTTGCATAGGTTGTCGAGAAGCACGGACTGATAGCGCGTGGCAACGGGAATGACATGATTGATTGCCAGGTCGCCGAGAACGCGGGCCTCAATCTGTATTTTTTTCGTGTACATCTCCCACTTGACCTCGTTGCGGGCCATCAGCTCAACCCGTGTGAACACCCCCGTGCGGGCAAACATCTCGACCGAGCGGTCGGCGAGGTATGCGTCGAAGATTTTCGGCGCACAAGTCTCGCAGTCGAGTCCGCGACGTGCCGCCTCGACCTTCCATTCGTCGGAGTAGCCGTTGCCGTCGAAAATAATATCCTTATGCGCGCTGACAAGCGATTTGACCTCGGCGAGAATGGCCTCCGTCGAGTCCTGACCGGCCTTCAGGCGAGCGTCTACGTTGTCAGCGAACTTGTTGAGACGGTCGGCAACGGCTGCGTTAAGGGCAATCATCGCCGAAGCGCAGTTGGCGCTGGAACCGACGGCACGGAATTCAAAGCGGTTACCCGTGAATGCAAACGGCGACGTGCGGTTGCGGTCTGTGTTGTCGAGCATAATCTGCGGAATCTGATTGAGACCGAGACTCATACCCTCCTTGCCCGAAAGATTTTCGAGGTCGGCAGCCGTAAGCTCCTGCAAGCGGTCGAGAATATAACTCAGGCGCGACCCCATGAAAATGGAGATAATTGCCGGCGGCGCCTCATGGCCGCCGAGACGGTGGGCATTGGTCGCCGACATGATGGAGGCCTTCAGCAGGGCGTTATGGTCATGGACTGCGGCCAGCACGTTGGCGATGAACGCGAGGAACCGCAGATTTTCGGCCGACGTCTTGCCGGGCGAGAAGAGCAGGCAGCCGCGGTCGGTGCCGAGGCTCCAGTTATTATGCTTGCCCGAGCCGTTGATGCCGTCAAAGGGTTTTTCGTGAAGCAGAACACGGAAGTTATGGCGGCGGGCAACCTCGTTCATAACCCCCATAAGCAGCAGGTTATGGTCGTTGGAAAGATTGGTTTCCTCAAATATCGGGGCAAGTTCGAACTGATTGGGCGCCACCTCATTATGGCGCGTTTTTGCGGGAATACCGAGCTTATGGCACTCGATCTCGAGATCTAACATGAATGCCTCCACTCGCGAGGGTATGGCGCCGAAATAGTGGTCTTCGAGCTGCTGGTTCTTGGCGCTTTCATGGCCCATCAGCGTGCGTCCGGTGAGCATCAGGTCGGGGCGGGCCGAGTAAAGAGCTTCGTCGACCAGAAAATACTCCTGCTCCCAGCCGAGATAGCTGACAACGTGGCGCACCTCCGGGTCGAAATAGCGCGCAACCCGCGAGGCGGCGCGGTCGACCGCGTTCAGCGCTCTCAGCAGCGGTGTCTTGTAGTCGAGCGATTCGCCGGTATAGGAAATGAATATCGTCGGGATGCAGAGTGTCTGGTCAAGAATGAATGCGGGCGACGAAAGGTCCCACGCCGAATAGCCGCGGGCCTCGAAAGTGTTGCGAATGCCGCCGTTTGGAAACGACGATGCGTCGGGTTCCTGCTGCACGAGCAGTTTGCCGGTGAACTCCTCGACAACGCCGCCCTTGCCGTCATGCTGGATAAAAGCGTCGTGCTTCTCGGCCGTTCCGTCGGTCAGCGGGTGAAACCAGTGGGTATAATGACGGGCGCCATTGTCGATTGCCCAACGCTTCATGCCGTCGGCAACACTATCGGCAACATCAACCGGAAGCGGCTGTTTGTTGTCAATGGCGTTGACCAGAGCAGCATAGGTTGCCTTGGGCAGGTACTCAAACATTGTCTTGCGGTTGAAGACATACTTGGCGTAGTAAGCCTCGGGGCGTTCCGACGGGGTTTCCACGGGGCGGGCCTTACGGTTGAAGGCTTCATCAACGACCTTGAAGCGAAGCATTTAAGTTACAGATGAATGGTTAAACGTTATTATGAGCGGTTTGAATTCTTGAAAGGGCCCGTCGGGTGTTGGAGTGCGTATTGAAAGCGGTAAGACGCACATAGCCCTCGCCACACCGGCCGAAGCCTACGCCCGGAGTCGACGCGACGCCACACCCGGTCAGCAGCCGGTCGAAAAACTCCCATGAGCCGATACCGTCCGGTGCCTTTACCCAAACATATGGCGCATTTACGCCGCCGTAGCAACGCAGTCCCGCTTTCGGGAGCTCGCGGAGCATCATGCGGGCATTCTCGCGGTAGTATGCAACGGTTTGAAGCACCTGACGGCGCCCCTCGGGCGTATAGATTGCGGCGGCGGCACGCTGAATCGGATAGCTCGCTCCGTTGAATTTCGTTGACTGACGACGCAACCAAAGTTGACGCAGGCTAACAGTGTTTCCCTCCGCATCAACTCCTCGCAGTTCGTCGGGCACGACCGTGTAGCCGCATCGCAGTCCGGTGAAACCTGCCGTCTTGCTGAACGAACGGAACTCGATAGCGCAGCGCGTTGCTCCGGGAATTTCATATATCGACCGGGCCACATCTGAATCGGAGATGAAAATCTCATAGGCCGAGTCATACAATATCAGCACATCGTTGGCCAGAGCATAGTCAACCCACCGAGTCAACTCCACGCGGCTCATCGCCGTTCCGGTAGGATTATTCGGATAGCAGAGATAGATTATGTCGGGGGCACTCTCAGGCAGATCGGGCATGAATCCGTTCTCCTCCCGGCATGTAAGATACTCTATCGGCCGGCCGGCCATGATATTAGTATCGACATAGACCGGATAAACGGGGTCTGTCACCGCGACACGGGCGTCCGGAGCAAGTATATCACCGATATTGCCCAAATCGCTTTTGGCGCCGTCGGAAATGAATATTTCATCGGCCGATACGGGCAGGCCGCTGTAATCATGGCGGGCTATGGCCTCTCGCAGAAAGAGGTAGCCCTGCTCGGGACCGTAACCATGAAAAGATTTAGGTGAGGCCTGTTCATCGGCAGCATGGTGAAGCGCCTCGACTGCGGCCTTACAAATAGGGCGGGTAACGTCGCCGATGCTCATGCGGATAACCTCGACATCAGGATTCGCAGCCTGAAAATCAGCGATTTTGCGCGCAACCTCGCTGAAAAGATACGATGGAGTCAGTCGGCCGAAATTGGAATTAACCCTGATCATGTCTGCAAAGTTACGAAAAATTTGTTAACTGAGGAATTAAAAGTTAAAGATCGGGCAGAAAACCCGTGAATGAGATGACCGCAGGTCCGGTCATGAGCACACTTCCCGATGGACCAAGGGCTATGGTCAGCCGCCCGCCGGGAAGGTCAACGTCGACAGGCGCCGCGCAGCGCCCCGAATTGATTGCTGCGAGAGCCGTGGCGCATGCGCCGGTTCCGCAGGCAAGGGTCTCTCCCGAACCGCGTTCCCAGACACGCATTTTAATTGCATGCGGGCCGGCAATTCTGGCGAACTCGATGTTCGCCCGGTCAGGAAAATATGGATCCGTCTCAAGGGCCGGGCCATTGACGCCGACCTCAAAAATATCAGGGTCCCGGTCGATGAACACGACCCCGTGGGGATTGCCCATATCTACCGGAATCACACTGAATCCCTGAAGTTCTACCGCATCGCCTACCCGCCCCTCACCCATGTCAACGGTTACACTCGCGTCGTCATTCAGTTTGAGCGTTTTGATGCCCGCAAGAGTTTCAAGAGTGATGACATCCTTATCTGTCAGCCCTTTGTCTCTGACCAGGTGCCCGACGCAACGCGAACCATTGCCGCACATGCGAGCCTCCGAGCCGTCGGCATTGAAGATACGCATTTTAAAGTCGGCGACTTCGGATGGGAGCACGAGTATAATACCGTCACCGCCGACTGAGCGATGACGATCGCTCAGTCGGCGGCTTAGGGCGGGGAGTTCTTCTTCAGTGCACGGCATTCCGACGAAGTAGATGTAGTCGTTGCCGAGACCATGCATTTTCGTGAATTCAATCATACCATTTTGAATACATAAGATAATTGCGGGCAATGCGCTCGTTCAGGGTGCGCGATTGCTCGGGATCCACCTTCTTTATAAACTTTGCCGGCGCTCCACCCCAAAGTTCGCCGGGGCCTATGACCGTGCGACTCAGAACCACGGCGCCGGCAGCAACTATGGCACCCTCGCCAACGACGGCATCGTCCATCACCACGCTTCCCATGCCGATGAGGGCGAAGTCATGGATTTTACATCCATGGAGCGTGACGTTATGGCCTACCGAGACGTCGTTGCCGATTTCAATGGTCGACTTTTCATAGAGGGTATGGAGGACCGTGCCGTCCTGAATGTTCACCCGGTTGCCGATGGTTATCGTGTTGACGTCGCCGCGCAATACGGTGTTGAACCAAATCGAACACTCATCGCCGACCGTGAGGTCGCCGATAAGTGTGGCATTCTCTGCAATAAAGCAGTCGCGGCCGATTTTTGGCGTGAAGCCGCGCACGGGAATTATCAGCGGCATAGTCTCTGAGTCTTTTCAGTCAGCCAGTTGCGCTGGTTTTCGTTTTCAAGCAGAGGGAGCAGGGTCTCGCGCACGCGTGCATGATATTCATTTACCCAGTGGATTTCTGCGTCGGTCATCAGCGAAGTGTCGAACAGCCGCAGGTCAAAGGGGAAGAGCGTCAGCGGCTCGAAAGCATAGAAGTTGCCGAACTCCCCGTTGCTGACCGGCGAGGGCACGCAGAGGACCAAATTCTCGCAGCGGATACCATGAACTCCGGCACGATAAAGGCCGGGCTCATCGGAAGTTATCATGCCCGGACGCAGGGCGACGGGAACGTGGTTCAGGCGTATGCTCTGAGGCCCTTCGTGAACATTGAGAAAGTGGCCGACACCGTGACCCGTGCCATGCAGGTAAGTCAAACCGTTTTTCCAAAGGGGCATGCGAGCGAGGGCGTCGAGCTGGTCGCCGCGTGTGCCCTCAGGGAACACGGCGGTTGCCAGAGCAATGTGGCCCTTCATAACCAGGGTGAAATCCTCTTTTTCCTGTTCGGTAGGTTCGCCGAGCGCAACCGTGCGGGTAATGTCAGTCGTACCGTCGAGATATTGCGCACCGCTGTCAACCAGCAGAAGCCCTTTCGGCTCAATAACCGACGAGGTCTCGGGAGTTGCCGAATAGTGCACGATTGCTCCGTGGGGGCCATAGCCGGCAATCATCTCGAATGAGTTGTCGACATAGAGCTCGCCTTCGGCGCGGAATTTGGTGCCGAGTTCCGCCATGTCGAGTTCCGTCAAGGTCTCACCCGAAGCCATGCGGCGCTCAACTTCCATGAAGAGTTTGACCAAAGCCACACCATCGCGGGCCATTGCGCGACGAGTGCCCTCGATCTGACGGAAATTCTTGACCGCTTTCGGGATAGCCACAATCGACGGGCCTTCAACTGCATGCTGACCGATTACTCCGGCAAGAGTAAAGGCCGTGCGGGCAGGTTCTATATAGACGCGTGCCTCCTTTGGAAGCAGGGCGAGATAACGGGCAACGCTATCGTAGGGTGAGATCTCGACATTGATTGAGTTGAGATACGCGCGGGTCTTCTCATCGACCTTGTCAACATTGATGAAAAGGACGTTGCGATCGGCCGACAGGAAGAGGAAAGCCGTGGCCACAGGGTTGCACGGGACATCCGACGAGCGAACGTTCAGCGTCCACGCAATTTCATCGAGCGCGGAGATGAACAACGAGTTCGCTCCGGCTTCGGCAGCAGACTCGAGCACGCGCGCAATTTTGGCGGTTGCAGCCTCGCCGGCATATTTGACATCGTGAACGTAGAGAGCGTCATCGGGCAACGCGGGGCGTCCGCTCCAAAGGTCATCGGCGGGAGCGAAATTGGTGTCGATCGCAACACCGGCCGCATCGAAAGCACGGTGCAAGCGCTCAACATCCGTCACCGAGAAGACCATGCCGTCGATGCCTGTTGTTGAGCCGGCGGGGAGAGCCTTGCAGAGCCAACTTTCAATCGAGGGCGTTGCGGGCAGACCCTCTTTCATCAGCTCGATGCCGGAGCCTTCAAGCTGATCGGCTGCCTGCAGAAAATAGCGGGAGTCGGTCCAGAGCAGAGCGGCGTCGGCCGTAACAACCAACGAGCCGGCTGAACCGGTGAAGCCGCTGAACCATTGGCGAACCTGCCAGTATTCGGCGAGATATTCGCTCTGGTGGGCGTCGGTCTGAGGAATGATTACAGCAGCGATGCCCGCAGCATCCATTTTTTTGCGGAGAGAGTCAATACGGGTTGGAATTATAGTATTCATAGCTTTTTTTGGGGGGATTTATCCAAGTTGTTGCATTTCGACCAGACGGGTGTAGGCGCCGTTGAGAGCCATGAGTTCGTCGTGTGTTCCGGCTTCGATTATGCGGCCCTCATGCATCACGGCAATCATGTCGGCATTGCGTATGGTCGATAGGCGATGGGCAATCACCAGCGTTGTGCGGCCGGCGAGCAGACGGTCGAGGGCCTCCTGAACCAGGTGTTCGCTCTCTGAGTCAAGCGCCGAGGTCGCCTCGTCGAGAATAAGAATCGGTGGATTCTTTAGAATTGCGCGGGCAATACTCAGGCGCTGGCGCTGACCGCCGGAAAGGCGACAACCGCGGTCACCGATGAAAGTGTCATAGCCGCGGTCCATCTCCATGATGAAATCATGGGCATTGGCAATGCGGGCGGCGGCTTCCACCTCTTCGCGGGTGGCCGAGTCAACTCCGAAGGTAATGTTGTTATAGACGGTGTCGTTGAAGAGTATGGCCTCCTGGTTTACGTTGCCCATGAAGCTGCGCAGATGACTCACCGGAAGGTCGCGGACGTCAATGCTGTCAACCGTAATCCGACCATGCTGAACGTCATAGAAGCGCGGCAGCAGGTCGGCCATTGTGCTCTTGCCCGAACCGCTCTGACCGACCAGGGCGACTGTTGCTCCGGCGGGAATGTGGAGGTCTACGTTCTTGACAACCTGCACTTCTCCGTCATAGCTGAACGTGACTCCGCTATAGTCAATCTCGCCGCGCAGATGGTCGATGTGTTTGGGCTCTGCAGGGTCTTTGATGTTGTTTTCGGCTGATAAAATCTTGTCAACGCGCTCCAGCGAGGCCATGCCGATGCGGATGGCATACGTGCCGCGCGAAATCTCCTTGACCGGGTTGATGATACTATAGAAGATAACCAAATAGTAAATAAACTCCGAGGCGTTGAGAGAGGTATTGCCAGAAAGAATCAGCGTGCCGCCGAACCAGAGCACGATTGCAATGGTTATCGTGCCGAGGAACTCGCTCATCGGGTGGGCAAGACTCTGGCGGCGGGAAAGCGAGGTGCTCAGGCGCAGAAGGCGCTCGCTGGCCTCATGGAAGCGGCGGCTGATTTTGCGCTCGGCAACGAAAGCTTTGATGACGCGGAGGCCGCCGAGGGTCTCCTCGATGTTGCTCATTATCGCCCCCCATTGGTTCTGCGTCTCCATCGATGTAGCTTTCAGCTTGCGCCCGACCGTGCCCATTATCCAACCTGCCAGTGGCAACAGAATGAGCACGAAAAGAGTGAGCTGCCAGGATATGGCAATCATCATTCCGAGACAGGCAATAATCATCAGCGGGTTCTTGAACATCAGGTCTATCGACTGCATAATGGAACTCTCGACCGCGCCGACATCTCCCGTCATGCGGGCAATCACGTCACCCTTATGCTCGTTGGTGAAGAAACCTATAGGAAGCGAGAGCACCTTGTCGTAGATTGTGTTGCGGATATCGCGGACAACTCCGGCACGCATCGGTATCAGAAAGTATGAACCGAAATATGAGGCGCCGCATTTCAGGCCGGTCATAAACACGAGCATGCCGCCTAAAAGCGCAAGCGTCGCCGACTTGCCCGAAACGAGCATTGTCTGCTGAATGAAGTAATAGAAATTGTTGACCAGCGAGTCCTTGAAATTATCCCAAGTGACGGGCATCTCCACGTAGACCTGCTGATTGATTTCAAACAGCATCTCAAGAATGGGGATAATCAGGGCAAAGGAGAAAAGGGTCAGGAATGCGGCGAGAATATTGAAAAATATATTAAGTATCAGATACTTCTTATATTTCGGCACAAACCGCCGCATTATTTCAAAGAAATCGTTCATAGAATGCTATCAGAGGTTGCGTTCGGGATAGAGGTCGTTCCACCATGAGGCATCACCGCGAAGCCAACGCTCAAACCAGGCCATGATAGAGTTATGCCAAAGAATACGCTTTGAAAAGTCAGAAATGAAATGGTTCTCGCCGTCGACCGAAATGAACTCAACGGGCTTGTTGAGAATACGCAGGGCGTTGAAGAGCTGAATGCTCTCGCCGATGGGCACGTTAGTATCGGCCGTGCCGTGAAGCAGCAGCAGCGGGGTGTTGATTTTGTCGGCGTTGAAAAGCGAGCCCTGCATGGTGTAGAGTTCGGGATTGCTCCAGGGATATGAGTCGGCGGCAGCCACGCTATTATAGGAGTAGCCCCAGTAACCCTCTCCCCAGTATGAGGCGACGTTCGAGATGCCGGCATGGCTGACGGCTGCCGAGAAAATGGGGGTCAGCGTCTGGAGATATTGTGTCATGAAACCGCCGTAACTTGCGCCGAGACAACCGATTTTGGTCGAGTCAACATATTCATGGGTACGATAGAATTTCTGCACGCCCTCGATGATGTCCTGAGCCGTGCGCTTGCCCCAGGCGTTGACGTGGCGTGCCGAAAATTCCTGGCCGTAGCCGGTGGTTCCCGAGGGATTAACAACATAGACAACATAGTCGCGCGAGGCGAAGAGCTGCGGGGTGTAGGGCTGGGTGATTGACTTCTGTGTCGGCGATGTGCCGCCGTAGTAGTAGACAATCAGCGGATATTTCTTCGAGGCGTCAAAGTCCGGAGGATAGCAAACAACGCCGTCAATCTCCGTGCCGTCAGAGGCAGTAAATTTCCAGGGTTCTACCTTACCGAGGGCGATTTTTGCGAGTTCGGCGCCGCGGGGGTCGGCCAGTAGCGTATTGCGCCCCTTCTTGAGGTCGAGCAGGCAGGCTTTCCAGGCGTAATGATAGCCATGTCCCATGTAAGCTATGCGCAGGGCCTGGTCATCGCCCATCGTGGCCGATGAGATATTGTCGATCTCGGCGGGCAGCAGCTTAAACTCGTCGGTTTCCGGATTGATGGAGTAGAGATTGCGTCCGAATCTCTCTTCGGCAATAACATATATGAGACCGTCGGCCGCATTCCAGCTGATAACACTATCAATCGAGGGGTCGAAGTTGAAAGTCAGGGGCTTGACCTGCTTGGTCGCAACCTCCATGACATAGAGTTGAACGTCGAAGTCATTGGCAATCGGATGGTTGCCGCAGTTCTTACCTAATTCGTTAAACGCTGAGGGCGAACCCGTGAAGAGCACTTGCGAGGCGTCGGGCGAGAACCTGCCCGAGTTGACAAACAACGGTCCGGGGGCAACGAGAGTGTCGGCGGCCAACGTCTCGACGTCGAGAATATAGTAGGTCGAACGATAGAACGGACGAACCGTGGGCTCCTCGCTCGAGGTTGAAACGAGAAGTTTGCGACCGTCGCGTGAAATGTCGTGCAGCGAGGTCGTATGATTGCCGAAAGTCAGGCGCTCGGAAATTCCGGTTGCCGGGGTAAAGCGCACGAGGAAATAGCGGTTGCGGTCGTCGGGCATGCGATCGTCGGGGGTGGCGTAGCGGCGCAGGGGGCCTGATTCTTTGACGCCCTCCTCGTGGTGAGTGTAATATATGCAGTCGCCTTTGGGACTCCACGTGAAGTTATCTACCGGGATAGAGGCGGCAAGAAGCTCTTGGGCGCCCGTCATTGGGTCAACGGTGAACAGGTCAAAACCGTCGGCGGCCGTTTGCGTCATGTAGAGTTTCGAACCCGAAGGCATCCACTTGACATTCCAGGCAAGATTGGAATTGATTTCCTTACCGGTCTTCATGTCGGTCAGCGTCGAGTAGCTATGACGGCGACTACCGTCATAATAGTTATAGTAGCGGGTAATCAGATACTTACCGTCGGGGCTCATCGAAAGGCCGCTGACGCGGTTGCCATATTCGGAATCTTCGAGGGTGAAGCGGCGCAGCATATCGGGTCCCGACGCGAGAGCAACGGCATCAAAGCCTTCATCGGGCACAAATATAACCTTCACCGACGGATTGGCAACGGAGTCAGCCGCCAGCGCGAGCAGCTTTACGGTCAGGCGCACATCTCTCTCCGGCTCCAGGCGCAGGGCTGCCGATGCAGTCGACGAGGGTGCCAGCGAATCTTTCTCGGCCGAGAGCTTTGACGTCAGCTCGGTGCCATTAAGTTCAACAATAAACGGAAGCTGCGAGGAAACCTTGAGCTGACCTTTTGCAAAGCGCTCCGAGCGCAGCAGGGTCTGCATTATCTGCATGGTTCCGTTGACCGCGGGTGCGGGAGTCAGCACTATGACGCCGGCTGAGTCGGCCTCGGCGGCAACGCCGGGCATTTCGGCACGCGTACGCGATTTGAGCAGGTCTGATGTCTTGTACTTTGAACCGTCGGGAGCGATTGAATCGTTCATGAACGGAGTTCTTACGGTTATCGGTTCTGAAAGTCGCCAGTTGGCCACGGGGAGCTCGCGAGCAGATGCTGAGCAAGCGGCAGCGAGGACAAAAATTGCGATTAAAGTTTTATTCATCAATTATATAACTGATAATGAGGTTTCGATATACCCTCCAAATTTACGCATTTTTTCCGACATAATCAAACCCCCGCCCCATTTCTCCACCATCCACCTTCTACCATTTTCATCTTTAATTTTTAATTCTTAACTTTTCAATTTTAACTTTTAACTCCTCAAATGCTCCGTCAGCCGCGAGTAAGCCTTCCGCGGGCCATAGACAACAGCAACGTCGCCTCGGCAAACTTTTGCATCCGGGACCGTCAGGTCGAGCGGATTGAGGGTATCGACACTGATACCGATAATATTTCGGGCTTGTGTCGGCCGGCTCGATCCAACGAGAGTCAAGCCATAATCTTTCTTGAGTTCGGCGGCAAGTTTGGAGTACGTCAGGCCATAAAATAACTCCTGAAGCTGAAAACAAATAACGTAACTGTCGGCGTCGACCTGCATGACTTCGGCATGATGGCCGAGTGCCATTTCTTGAGACAGATCACGCGCCGCACGCTGCTCCGGAGTGATTATGCGGTCAATTTTCAATCCCTCGAGGATTGCGAGGTGAATCGGGTCGGCGGCCCGGGCATATATATGCTTTACCCCGAGCTTCTTTAGCAGGGCCACGGTCTTGACGCTGGCGCCGAAATTCTCACCGATAGCAACGATGACGAGGTCAACGACGTTGAGTGGCAGGGCGGCGAGTGCCGATTCGTCGGTCGAGTCGAGAACGTAGGCGGTAGAGATGTCATCTTTAATGGTGTCGACGAGAACGGCTGAACGGTCTGCACCAATAACCTCGTGGCCCATATTGGTAAGGTCGCGTGCAAGATTCGAGCCATAAATTCCAAGTCCGATTATAAGGTAACGCATTAAAAGTTAAAAGTTAAAAATGAAAAATGAAAAATTAAAAATGAAAAATACATTTGTCATGTTTAGTTAATAATAAGGTTATCATCAGGCAGTTCAATCGGAGGCTCCGTTCGGTTTCCGGCAAGTCCGGCAAGGAGCGAGAGCAGGCCGACACGCCCGACGAACATTGCCAGGCAGATTGTTGCCTTTCCGGCCGTTGAGAGCAACGCGGTTGCTCCGAGGGAAGATCCGACCGTCGCGAACGCACTGAGCGCTTCAAACAGGACCATGCGCGGGGGCAACGCGGGTTCGAGAGCAAGCATTACAACACATAACAACGCGTAGCTGACAATCGATAGCGCAATAACAGCATGGGCACGCGAAAGGGAGTCAGCCGATATGCGCCGGTTGAAAACCCTGACGGAGCGGCGCCCTGTAATAACCGCTTTGATGTGTAACATCGCGGCAGCGAAAGTGTTGACCTTGATGCCGCCGGCAGTCGACTGCGAACCGCCGCCAATCCACATCATGAACATGATGACCAACAGAGTGACCGGATAGAAGCCCGCCGGGTTTACCGACGAGAAGCCCGCCGAACGCGGCGTAACCGTGTTGAAAAGACTTTGGACGAGCTTCCCATAGGGCGACATCCCCGCCAGCGAGCGATTCCACTCGAGCGTGACAAATACTGTGAATGTCAGTACAAAGAGCAGTGTGGTGGTTGTCAGCACAACACGGGTGTTAAGATTGTATAGGTGGGGCGGACGTGAGCACCGGCGTCTGCGCAACCGATTCCATAAGCGCCACACGTGGGCAAAAACGGCATCTTTGGCATTGACCAGAATCGGAAAACCGATACCGCCGGCAAACACCAGCACACTGACAACCAGATATATGAGCTGATTACCTCCCAGCAGCACCGGATTAGACAGGCCGCCTCCAATCGTTGAGAACCCTGCGTTACAAAAGGCTGAAACGGCATGGAATACTGAAAAGATAACATAGTCGCTTTCTGTGTAGCCCTCGATGGTGCCGGCAACCGAAAAGTAGATGGCAACGGCACCGACGGCCTCGACCGTCAGGGTGAACATCAGCGTGTAAAGGAGCGTCGGGAGCAGCGAATTGATAGTTTTGGAGTAAATCATATCCTTAACCATCAACTGGGAATAAACCGACGGACGACCCGAGAAGAAGAGGGCGAAGAAGCTGGTGAAAGTCATAACGCCGAGGGCGCCGACCTGCATCATTATGCCGATTATCGTGAGTCCAAGAGGCGTAAACGTTTCTGCCAAGTCAACCGAGGTGAGGCCGCAGATGCAAACCGCCGAAGTGCTGACAAAAATACTGTCAATAAGTGATATGCCGCCAAACGTGCAGCGCGGAAGCGTGAGCATGGCGCTGCCGATGGCAATTAAGAGCAGGAATGAGACGGAGAGAATGAGCGCGGGATTTGTGTGGCGACCGACGGATCGGAGCAGCGCGAAACATAGATAAATCGCCGCATAGGCTCCAAGCACGACAATCAGACACCACTGCGAATAAACCCAATCTACCGCCGGAAGATGCGGGTTTGGCACTGCCCATGGCAGGAGGGTCAGCAGCAGAGCGAGGTCAATGATCCAACGCAGCGGGCGCGTATCGCTGAGTGTGGCGCGAAATCTGAAAATCAGGTTGAACAGTATATTGACGGCAAAGACTCCCTGACAAACGCGCAGCCACGGCTTGACATCAATGAATCCCACAACCGAGCGTTCATAACCGCCATATAGAGCTATGGCAACCAAACATATTGCCGAGGCCGCGACAGTCAGAATGTCGAGGCCTGACGAAAACACACGCAAGGTGTTAGCCCAATGGTGGGTAAACCTTGCGTATGCGCCTTTCGCGGAGTCAAATCGGCCCATGCAGTCCTGAAAATGTCAGAATGTCGGAATGTCAACACATTTCACATTCCTCCCATTAACTTCCATCAATTCTTCGTCAGCTTAAAGCCGGCACAAAGACCGTCATAGCTATTAAGGAAAGTTGTTGCGGTCTTGACCGTGGAACTGTTGGTTACTGATCCTACCGCCGACATGATTTTCAGCAGTTTCGAAACGTCAAACATCAGCGACATCTGATTATTGCCCGTCATGGTGACATAGGTCTTCATCTTGCCGAGCGAGATTGCGCCGAGCGCCGTGAAATTGAAATACACGTCTTCGTTTTCAACCGTGATGGTGCCCGTGGTCTTCAGGATGCCGAGGTTGAGCTGGAAGTTCTGCTGCTCGTCAACGGTCAGGGTAACCTTGTTGAGTCCGAACTTGTCGTAGTAGCCTGAGAGTTTGTTTTCGATGGTAGCGGCCATGGCTGCGCCGCCGGCTTTCTGCAGGAAGTTCTCCGACTGGAAGCACACGGCGGGTCCGGAGTAGTTCCAGGTGCCGACGAGGCGTTCAGGCGATATTTTGTCCGTGCCGAGCACGTTGCCGAGCACTCCGCCGATAATACTGCCGAGGTCCGAACCCGAGTTATTGTCTTTAGAAGATCCGCCGAGAAGATTGCCGAGACCGCTGAGAGGGTTGTCGGTAGTTGCGGCCGGAGTCACTGAAGTTGTGGGTGTCGCACAGGCGCTTAGCGCCAGACATGCGACACAGGCGAGAGTCATGATTTTTTTCATAATGTGATAATGATTAGTTGTTAGTTTATAATTATTTCGTTTCAATCACCAGGAGGTTGCTGGTTGCCCAAAAGCGCTCCGGATTGGTTATATTGAGCGTAAGTTGGCCATTGCCGTCCTCGCTGAACGAGTAGCTGTTTTCGGGCTGCGGAGTCATGACTTTGGCCTTTTTGGCGTCCAAAGGAATTGACGTCAGGGTGCGGCGGTCGGCGCGTGTCATGTAGTTGCGGTCAAAATCGCCGTCGAGCACTTTGGTCTTGCGCAGGAAACCGCCTCCGCTGATGAAGTTATGGTCTTTCAATTCATTGTTTGAACCGATAACGTAGTAAACCGCATTCAAATTATCGATTGCCCGGTTACGTTCAACCTCAACTTCGGCCTTTTCGGCGGTGATAGTGTCTACGGCGGCCTGAAGCCCGCTGACTGAATCGGTCAGGATTTCAATGCGGAAATCGGCGTCTTTAAGTCGCTTCGTGAGGTCGGCAACTGCTGCCGCCTGCTCGTCGATTTGAGAGCGCAGGGCGGTGATTTGGCTGCGGAGCTTCGAGCTTGAGCCGTTGTTGTTCTTGAGCTGCTGCTCGAGTTCCTCAATGCGTTTGCGGCGGTCGATGAGGCCCTTCTGGATAACCGCCATCTGCTCCTCGATCGAGTGGCGCGCTGAGGGGTCTTCGGCGTTCACGTTGCCGTTGAGGAGGTGTTCGAGCTGCGAAATCTGCTCCAGACCGGTAGTCACGTCATATAGAATCGAGAACATGCTGTCGGCGTTGTTGAGCGCGGCTTGCAGCGAGTCGTTAAGACGGTAGTTCTTCTCCTGTTCGTCGTTGAGTTTGGAGTTGCCGCAAGAGGCGGCGCCGAGCAGGGTGCCGAGGGCAGCCACTGCGATAAGGATCTTCTTCATTGCTGATTATCTTGAATTTTGTACTTGTTGCGATGTGGTGAACGGTCAGGAGCGGGTTTGCCCGCTACGATAATAACAATCTCGCCCCGCGGTTGGTTCGTTTCGAAAAAATCCGCAAGCTCTCCCAGCGAGGCACGCACTGTCGTGTCATGAAGTTTCGAGATTTCTCGGCTGACCGATGCCGGACGCTCCGGGCCGCAAACTTCGGCAAGCTCCCGCAGGGTACGAGCCAGGCGCAGCGGACTCTCATAGAGCGCAAACGTGCGCGGCTCCCCGGCGAGTTCGCCAAGACGTGTCGCCCGGCCCTTTTTCTGCGGAAGGAAGCCCTCGAAAGCGAAGCGGTCTATCGGCAGGCCGCTATTGACCAGCGCCGGTATCAGCGCCGTGGCCCCCGGAAGGGTTTCGACGTCGAGGCCACGTTCGCGACACTCACGGCTGAGCATGAACCCCGGGTCTGAAATCCCCGGAGTGCCGGCGTCGCTGATAAGGGCAATATCCTCGCCGGCGGCGATGCGGGCCGCGAGGGCTCCCACTGTCGCGTGTTCGTTAAACTTGTGGTGGGCGGCCATGGGCGTATGAATGTCGAAACGCTTGAGCAGCGGAGCGCTCGTGCGGGTGTCTTCGGCAAGGATGAGGCTGACCGAGCGGAGCACGTCGACGGCCCGGGGAGTCATGTCGGCCATGTTGCCGACCGGAGTTGGTACGATATATAGTTTACCGGCCATAGACGGGTCAATATTTTTTTTCGAGATAGATGTTGCGGCCATAGACGAGAAGTCCGAATCCCTGGCCGAGAAGCAACACGATGTCCGCGCGGAAGACGCCGTAGACAAACGATATTGCCGCGCCACCCAAACTGATCCACCAGAACATCGGAGGGAGCTCGCTGCGCCCCAGACGCGAGGAGTACCACCACTGGTAGATGAAGCGGAGCGTCATCAGCAGCTGACCGAAAGTTCCGAACACGAGCAGCCCGTAGGGAATGTCGGGACGGAGCAGGAAGTTGTGCATGAAGCTTTCGGCATCGCCCATGACGAAGCTGACGGCAACAATCGGGAAAAGCAGCAACAGGATCCAACAGATTTTCGGCATGTGCACGCCTTTGATGTCGAGGTTCCAGACATAGACATAGTAGCTGACCATCTGACCCGCGACGATTGCAAAGTCCGCGCGCAGCCAGCCGTAGGTCGCGAGCAGGGCCGACCCCGCGAGCGAGAGTGCCCAGAAAAGCGTCGGCGACAGGACCTTGCGGGCGCGTTCGCTGAGAATCCACTGCACCAGGGTGCGCGCCGAAAAGAACACCTGGGCCAAAAGGCCTACGCACGTTATCAGCAGCGGGTTCATCAAAGATTCGTGGAGCCGATTTTATAGTTATACCAGCGCGGACGCATCCAACGGAATGCGAAGCAGTCCATCGTCGGGCCGACAAGACGGTTGGCCAGCGAGAATTTCGACTTGCCGGCAACACGCGGAAAATGGCTGACGGCAACCTGCTTCACCCTACCCTCCTGCAGTCCCACGAGGGCCGGCAAAAAGCGATGCATTCCCGTAAACATCGGAATCCGCTTGGCAACCGACGTATGGAGAACTTTCAGCGGACACCCCGTGTCGACGGCGTCATCGCCCGTCATCCAGCGGCGAAATCCGTTGGCGATCTTGCTCTGCAGGCGCTTGAAGCCGGTGTCTTTGCGGTTGGCGCGGATGCCCATGACCAGCTCAAACTCCGCCGCATACGGCAGCAACAGGTTAAACTCCTCCGGAGCAGTCTGAAGGTCGGCGTCGATGTAGCCGACCAGCGGGGACTCCGCGGCGTCGATACCCGCGCGGATTGCGGCACTGAGTCCGCAGTTCTTCGCAAAGGAGATATAGAACATGTCGGGCTGACGCGCGCATATTTCGGCAATCCGTTCGCCCGAAGCGTCGGTCGAGCCGTCGTTGACAAAAAGTACGCATGCCCGGCGCGCGGCTTTGGGCAAATATGCGCTCAGACGTTCCTCGAGAGCGCGAGCGTTATCTTCCTCGTTATATACGGGAACAATGATTGTGAAATCGTAGTTTGCGGTTGCGTTCATTCGATATGTTTGAAATAAATCGGTCCGTCGTCCTCCTCGGATATATAGACAACATTGTTGCCCTCGGGTTTAACACCGTAATAGACCGGACAGTCAAAATATGCGTCGATATTCTCGCCGCGCCTGACCTCACCGTCGACATAGACCGCCGAGGGATTAAGACGCGCCGCCGCCCGACATGCCGGACCGTAGCTTATATACTTATTGGCTGAGGGAAGAATCCATGAGGCCGCAAAGAGCAGGCCTAAAATGCAGTAGGAAATGATTCTGACCACTTTCTGCAGCCGCTCTCCGCGCATCAGCGAGGCGCCGAGAAACACCCCGAACGGAATTGCCGGCAGCAGATAGACCTGAAGCTTGGAACTCACGCACGAGAGCAGCACGAACGTCGAGCAGAACACGGCAATCATCATCTTGCGGAAGTCACCGCGGGCCGCGACATCGCGCCTCGCAATCAGCATCAGGAAAATAAACAACGACCAGGGAGCCATCACATACCAGACGCACACGAGATAATACCACCACGGCCAATCATGGGTAAAGGCATTATGCGCGCGGTCAACCGTTTGATGAAAGAGCAGGTTGTTGAGATACTCCATGCCCCCTTCGCCATAAACGCCGCCGAACCATAACGCGCACCCGCCGATCAACACGGCCCACGCCGGCCAGCCCCAAATGCGCCTCATCAGTGTCAGCCGGCGGGTCATCACCAGGAAGACCGCCGTCGCAATCAGCGGAATCAGAACCCCATAGGGTCCTTTGGTGAAAAGCGCCAAAAAAGTGTAGAGTCCCAGCAGGGCCTCGTGGCGGCGCGTCGGAATGCCCTCGGCCATGCGGTAAGCCTCGCGCAGGGCCAACACGATAAATAGTGTCAGCAACATGTCCATACGCAGGGTCAGGGCCAGCCCCGGAAAGAACCCGCAGGTAAAAAGCATCAGCAAACCGACCTGACGGCGGCGGACGTCGAGAAACCTGCGTGCCCAACCGTCCATAATGCGACCGACAAGCAGCATCGGGACAAGAGAGAACAACTCCACAAACGGCATGCAATACTGTCCGAAAAGAGCCCGGCCGACCATAACCAGCCACATATATAGCGGCGGCTTGTCGGCATAAACGGCGCCATGGTTGTGGAAACACCACACCGAGCCATCCCTCAACGCCTCGTCGGCAATGCTCAGATAACGCAATTCATTATCAGGGGTGGCGTCGCGAAGCATCAGCGCCGGCAACATTGCAACGGCAGCCAACACATAGATCCACCATGTAGAATTACGGACATCTTTTCTCATAACACCGCAAAGTTACAAAAAAAATCCCGAACTTAGTCCCCTATCCTCCGGATGAGAGGTCGCAAAACCTACTCCAAAGTTGTCAATGCTCCGGAATCAACACCCTAATCGGCTGATATAGCTCGGTGAAGCCCTCCAGCATCAAACTGCATCCGAGCGCCCCGTCAACAGAATTGATGTCGTTGACCGAGGGGTACCAGCCGAGGTTGACGGCATCTTTTTCGTCGGAGGTTTCATCGTAGACGAAATGGGGTTTGTAGACCTCGGGGGCCGATTGGTAACCGAGCGGCATGATTGTCTTTATAAAGAGGTCGTGGTCCCAATTTTGACCTTTTGAGCCATTTTTAGTATTGAATAACAATGCTCCTGCACCGTTTGCAGCGCCCATACTTATGAACATAGCTGTAGATGGTTTGAAGTACTCTATGCTTTCAATCATATCAAGAGGGTACATTGCCGCAAACTCATAAAGCGTATTTGAAATACCTACAGTATAATCAAATCCCGAATTATCACCTTCATTATTTGCGCCGATAAGATTGGGGTCTTTGCGGAATATAATGCCCCCGGCTCCTGAGCCATAGGGCGGTTCCCATTTCATGCCGTCAACCCAAAGTTCCACCGGAATATGGCCGCCGCCGGAGCTCCAAATGCTGCCGCGCGAGGCGTTGGAGACAACGTTGCCGTTATGGATGCGAAGACCCGGTATCGTGCGTATCGCCTGCTCATAGGAGGTGAAATGCTTGTCGGCAATATCGTCGGCGGTGATGGCGCGGACGCCGAGGGCTTTAAACAGTTCGCGACGCGCCTCCTCAGAAGTGCGCGGAGCCGTAACCTCGATTTCGTTAAGCAGAATGCTCCCCGCGGGCGAGAAGATTGGCTCCTCGTCGGACTCGACGCTCTCAGGGGCAAAGCGAAGCGGAGTGATTCGAGGAAATGTTTCCGCGTCAACCTCGAAATTATGTTCGCGGCTGCCGTTGCGACCATAGACCTCAAGGGCAAAGAACGTGCCGTCGGGCCAGTCGCAGCCGTTGATGACGAACCGACCCACGGAATCGGTCCGGCTCCCCGTTCCGTAACCGATCGAGGGGGCCATGACAACAACATTGGCCCCGGACAACGGTTTTGAGCGCCAGCGCGAGCGCACCATACCGGTGATCTCGCCGCCGATTTTAACAGGTTCCGTCGGGTGGGCATATTCTCCACGAAGCGCTGACGGAAGGTCATAGCGTTGCCACCCCTGAGTGAGCATCAGCAGGTCGAGGTGGGAGCGACGCAGGCTATCGACTCCGCAAAAATAGTAATCGGTGTCCTCGATATGACCTCGGAGTTCACTGGTCAGCAGCAGGTTGGATACGATGGAACGCGTCGTGTCAGGACTCACGCGGTCGGGGTTGAAAAGGCGAACGGCGTAATCGCCCGGCGGAACGGAGTCCAATGGGACATCATAAAGGTAATCCGTATGATTGAATATCATGCGCGAGCTGAGAATACGGCCCAGGGAGTCGGCAAGCAGAAGCTGCACAATGCCCGAACCCAAAGGAGCGCGCCGAAGCTCAACCGCGCTCGTGTCAAGCGGTGACGCAAACGTCACCCTTCCGCAGTTATGGGCCAGCAACGAGGCTCCGGCAGGAAAATGACCGGCAACCGTCAGCCGCAACAAATCGGACCCGCCTGAGGGATTATCGACATGAAGCACCGAAACATTATCCACCGAAGATGGAAGCGGGAACTCGCGTCCGCCGACAATGCCGCGGTAGCTCTCGCCCGCGGAGGGAGTGAACGTGACGGCGCCCATGCCTCGATGAGCAGACCGCAACGGCGCGATGCTATCGCCCCTCGAGTCAACTATCTTACCCGAAATCTCTACCGACAGGCCGTTGGGTCGCAGCGCCTTGAAAGCCAATAGGTTCGATTGATCAGCAATCAGATAACCGCCCTCGGGATGGAACGTCACGGCCAACGAATCGGCGTCGGCAGGGAGTATCACGAACTTCTCATAGCGGTCAAACTTAACTTTCAGCGCACCCATGGCCCGAAGGTCGTCAGTCAACCTGAGGCTCAGCGACGAACGCTTGCAAAGATTGTCGACCAAAACCTCCTTATCAGGGCCGACGACGGCGAGATATTCGACGCGCACTGCACGGTCGTACCCTTTTCGGTCAGGCGCGCAATCATCCGGTCGCCATTGAATTCGGTCTGCAGAGAGTATTTCTTCGACAGGTAGCTGCGAACCGGCAACGGCTTACGGAAGAAATAATCCTCACCGCTGTTTTTCATGAAGTTGGTATAGGCACATAGTGTATATAGTGTATATTGACCTTCGGCAAGCTCCTCCGGCAGCGGAATCATGCCGGCGAAAAGGCCGTCGCGCTGACGGATTTTAACGCGCTCGATCGTCTCACCGAAAGGGTTGACTACCTCTACATAGACAAAGCGGCTGCCGGTGCAGACGGGTACATGGGTCATCGCATCGACCAAAAACGCACGAAACCTAACCGTGTCGCCCGACACGTAGCCGTCGCGGTCGGTCATGACATAGACCTTCTCCTGCGGAAAAATCCACTGCTGCCACGCTATCCGACGGGCAAGAGAGTCGGCACTAAGCGTACGGGCGTTGCATGGCGACGAAGCGAAAACGAGCAATAGCATTGCAACGAAGCGAAATACTTTACTGGCCATAATTCCTGTTGTTTAGGTAGTTCGCCGCTAAGTTACAAATTTTAACCGACATATGCAACACCCTCCTGCATCCGCGGAGCAGGCTATTATTCCTCGTCGTCCCAGTCGAGCTCGAGGTCGGCGTCGGTGATGCCGTCTTCCGGCTCATCGTCGGGAATCATCTGCTCGAACTCCAGGGCGTCTTCGTCGGCAACGCGATGGTGGCCATCGAGAGGGCGATGGGTTATGCTGCGGGCCTGGAGCTGGTTAGCCTCCGAGGTGATTTCGGACCAGAGCATATCTTTCAGCGACTGAAGATTGAGGCCCGTTACGGCGGAGATGAACACGTGGGGCACCCCCTCGGGCAACGTGGGCTCGATTTCGGCGCGCAGCTCCTCGATGAACTCCTCGCCGAGCATGTCGCACTTCGAGATTGCCAGCACGCGGGGTTTGTCGGCAAGGTCGGGATTGAACTCGGTCAGCTCGCGCTGAAGCACGTCATATTGCTCGGCAATATTGTCGGCGTCGGCAGGAATCATGAACAGGAGCACGGCGTTGCGCTCAATGTGGCGCAAGAAACGGAGTCCGAGGCCACGTCCCTCGCTGGCGCCCTCGATAATGCCGGGGATATCGGCCATGACAAACGAACGGTTATCGCGGTAGCTGACAATGCCCAACTGCGGCTCCATAGTCGTGAACGGATAATCGGCAATCTTCGGGCGCGCGGCGCTGACGGCCGACAACAGCGTAGATTTGCCGGCGTTGGGAAAGCCGACGAGACCGACATCGGCCAACAACTTTAGTTCGAGCACCACGGTGCGCTCCTCGGCGGGTTCGCCCGGCTGGGCATATCGCGGAGTGCGGTTGGTCGACGTTGCGAAGTGCCAGTTTCCCAGGCCGCCGCGGCCGCCCTTGAGCAAGACTACTTCCTGGCCGTCGTCGGTAACCTCGGTGATATATTCGCCGGTTTCGGCGTCGAACACCACCGTGCCACACGGCACCTCGATTATGCGGTCCTCGCCGTCTTTGCCAAACGAGCGTCCTGCGCCGCCCGATTCTCCGTTGGTGGCAAATATGTGGCGTTGATACTTCAACGGCAGCAGAGTCCACATGTTGCGGTTGCCTTTTAATATGATTGAGCCGCCTTTGCCTCCGTCGCCACCGTCAGGACCGCCTTTAGGCACATATTTGGCGCGATGAAAGTGGCGCGAACCTGCGCCGCCCTTGCCCGAGCGGCATTGTATTTTAACGTAGTCAATAAAATTAGAATCTGCCATATACTTGAAAACGCCCCGGGGCGCGATTAAGTTTCTCTATTAAAACTAACGAGCTACCCGTCGAGGGCAACTCGTTAGAATAAGTTTGTGATAGTGACGGTTTAGTCTGTCTTAATGATTGTAACGTTTAAGATTAACGTCTGATAGGTTTATTACCTGACGAGGTTTACGGCTGCAAAGTTACAAAGTTGCCGTTACAAACAAGTCGCAACGGCAATACAAATAGGTTAAAAGTCGAATAAGATTAAAAATTAACTGCGGGGAACAGGAAGACGGAAAACTTTTTTGCCCCCGTAATCATGAGGTTTCACCATGAACTTGGCGCGTGCGCCATCAGTTGCGGGAGCATCTGCCGCCGTGTATGTAAATTCACACGTGGCGGTTGCCTTTACCTCGCCGGCAGCATTATAGCCGATGGCAACGAGAGTATATGAGTCCGATGCATCGAAAGTCAGGACAACATTGCCCGGCTTCGCAACCGATGCAACCTCATATTCCGTCTGGTCCGGATCGGCGATAACTTCGGCAATCATCTTGATCTCTTCTGTAGTCAGAGGCTTGTCCTTTCCGGTCGGAACAATCGTATAGTCAATGCGTTCAAGTGCATTCGGGGAATATCTGAATCCGATGAGCGTATAATCCTTACCTTCAACGGTGGTCTGGCCGAGGTCGGTGACCGTCAGAGTGTAATCATTTGTGTCGACATATCCGTTTAGGGCAATCGTCTCGTCGCCGGGATTCCATGGACCTTCGGCATCAAAATACATGATATTCAGCACGAACGTACCTTTGGCATTATCCCAATATGAGCTTTGCTGAAAGTTGTCGGGAAGTAAAGAATGGGCGTCTGCAAACTGCAAACTCGGTTCCAAGACGAATGTCTGAACGGGGACTGTAATGGTCTTGCCGCCGTCGGTCGTCGAAAAGGTCATCACTGAAAACCAGATTTCGTCATCATAGGGAGCAGTGGGGTCTGCCTGCTCGATATCTTCGCCATCATAGAGCTGAAGAGTATACTCCATAACGTCGGGATTCGTCGGGACGTGGCGCTCCATGACCCGCGCACCCTCGAAGACGTTGCCCTCGAAGATTGAGCCCAAAGTCCAGACTCCAAGACCGTCTTTGGCCGTTCCGGGTTCGGCGCCGAAAAGAGCCCATTCGGTCATGACCTCATAGTTGATGGTGAGTTTGAGGGTTGTCTCGCCATAGAGGTCGGCATTAGCCTGATCAACGGCAATATAGGTTTCATACGGCGTGTTGGGCGTCATTGCCGAAACGTCGTAGCCGACGGTAATTGGCGTCATGGATTTTCCTGCGGCAAACGTGACAGCCTGCGGGAATGTAAACAATCCTGACGGATCAGTGACGGTGAGCTGCACGGTCAGCTCTCCGGCCGAGGGGTTGTCGGGCCGGTAGAGATAGACGTCGAACGTTGTGTTCCCGGCGTCAACAATCCGGGTCATGGACGGCTCGGCGAAGTGGACGCGCCGGGCCTCGGCGGGAACATCGGCGGGAGCATATTCGGGTTCATCCTTGCCGTCGCATGCGGTCAGCGCGAGGGCGAAAAGGGTAAGGAAAAGATAGTTCGTTTTCATGATGAATTATTCTACTACGGGGGTTGGACGTGGAGCGGGTGAATTGTTTTCGGCGGCAGAGAAAGCCTTGTTGCCGTTCTGTTCGCTTTCGGGAATGCAGAGAAGGAGCACCGGGTCGCCGGCTTTGACATTGTAGTTGAACACTGCGGGCCAACCGCCGCCGGTGCGATCAAAGTCCTTGTTCAAGCGCATGAAGTCGAAGTAGGTGATGCCTTCGCCGAAGAATTCAACGCGGCGCTGCATCAGGCATTCGTCTTGCACGTCGGTGCCCGAGCCCGTAAAGGAGTAGGCGGGGTTGCGATAGGTCTTGACAAAGTCGGTCAAAATCGACGCGCCGTCGCCGCCGGCCATTGCCGTTGCCTCGGCCTTGATTAGGTACATCTCCTCGACGCGCATCAGCGGAATGTCACAGGCGTTCTCGCTTTGGCCGAGTATGCCGCCATAGGGGCCGAACTTAACCTGTGTGTAAGCAGGCATCTTCTTCGAGTCCACAAAGGCCTGCTGTGCCTCGGTCAAGCCGCTGCTCTTGGAGTCGGCGTCGAGAAACCAGCCTTTGCGCACGTCTGTCGCCGGAATTGCGTCATAGAGCTTTTTATTGACCATGCGCCAGGCCCCGGAGGTTGCGTAACCGTAGTTGAGCGAACCCATGTGGGAGGGGAAGTTAATAATTCCGGAGGTCACAACGCGGTCACTCGGAGCAATCGCGATGCCCCACATCCAGTTGCTCTCGTCGATCGACGTGAAGCCCGGAGCTCCGGCAACTGTGGTTGATGACGGCATCCCGTCGAAATTGTTGATTGCGGCATCGGCATCGGCAGCGGCGTCGGCCCATTTGGTCATGATAAGGTTGGCGCGGGCCCGCAAGCCGTAGGCCGCGGCCAATGAAACGAAACGCTTCGGCTTGGAGTCGAGCACGTCCGAGGGCTTCACGCCGCCGGTCTTGAGCAGGTCAATCGCCGAGTTCAGGTCAGCCATAATCTGATCGTAGATTGCGCGAACCGAAGCACGGCGCGAACCTGTGGTGGCATATTCGTTCTCGTTCTCCTCAGTCACGAGCATCACGCACGGCTTGTCTTCATTGCCGGCATAGGTAAACTGATAGGTCTGCGCAAGAATCATGTAGTCGTTGGCACGCATCGCCTTTGCCTGGGCAATATAGAACTGCAGAGTCGGGTCCGTGGTTGAGGGGTCAATCGACTTCAGCGCGGCATTGGCGGCAAAAATCTGCTTGTAGCAGTTAGCCCAGCAGATGGCCGAGGCATAGCCCGAGGGGTCGCAGTCGCTCATGCTTGTCGAGGGGAGAAACCAGTTATAGCCTGAGTTGACGCCGACCATGTCGACGCCGCGACTGTCGCGGGCCATCATCATCGAGGGGAAGCCGAAGTCATCGTCCTGGCGGTCCGGAAAGGTCTGGCAGTAAGTCGAGAAGAGGGCCGTGATACCCGTAATGCCGGCTTGCGCCATTTCGGGGTTCTGCTCTTTTGCCTCGGTTTTCTGTTCATCGGTCAGGTATTGGTTGAGCGGGTAGGTATCCATTTCATAGCAACCGCTGAGCATCGCGGCAGTCATGACACCTAATATCGGGAAAATAGTTTTTTTCATAGCTGATGTGGAGAATTATCGGATGTTAGAACCGGACACGCAGACCGCCTGAAATCGAGCGGATGGGTGAGTAGGTCGAGTTATTCGAGGTAGCGAAGCTCTGACGAGGGTCGAGGCCCCGGCGTTTGCTCCAAAGGGCAACGTTCTCGGCGGAGCCATATATGCGGATTGATTCTACGCCGAGTTTGTCGGTCCACTGCTTAGGCAGCGTATAGCCCAGAGTGATATTGTTGAGCGAAAGATAGTTGCTCGAAATGTAGAAACGGTCTGACGACGATGCCGTATAGCTATCGGCCGCGTTGATGCGGGGTACGTCGGTGCGGGTATTCTCGGGAGTCCAGCGGTTGAGAATGTCAACGTGGTAGTTCATACCCATGTTGCGGGCCTGGGAGTTGTGCATGAGCGCCTGATAGGTGGAGTCGAAAATGCGGCCGCCGATCTGATACGAGAAGCTAATCGAGAAGTCAACGCCATAAAAGTTGAGCGATGTGCCGAAGCCGCCATAGATTTTGGGGAGCATGTTGCCGCTGCGCTTGCGGTTCTCAACGAGTCCCTTTTCGGGGTTGCCGTTGTAGGCGTCAGAATAGTTGGCGGTCTTGAACTCGGTGCCGTCAGCCTGTCTGGCCCAGTAGAGAGCCTCGCCGGTATTTTCGTCGACGCCGGCATATGAGGGAAGATAATATTGATACATCGAGGATCCCTCTTCAAAAATGCGCGCGCCGTCGAGCCAGTATCCGTCAGTGACCAGGTCTGAGGGGAGCTTGATGATTTTGTTGCCCATCGAGGTCAGGTTGGCGTTGATGTCCCAGGTGAAGTTCTTGGTGTTGAAAACGTTGTAGTTAAGTTCGATTTCAACGCCATAGTTGCGCATCGAGCCGACGTTGGCAGGATAGCTGTCATAGCCGAGCGACGGGGCCGTCGGCAGGAAGAAGAGCATGTCCGATATCTGGCGCTGATAATACTCGATTGTGCCGTCGAGCTTGCCCTGAAAGAAGCTGAAGTCAAAACCTACGTTAAGTGCGTTAGAGGTTTCCCATGTAATGTCGCGGTTACCTTTGTAGACGAGGGTGGCATCGTTCCAGACGCCGTCGGCACCCGTGACCTGATACTGGTCCTGCCAGGCATAATAGTAGTAGGGCTGCGCGCCGAGGTTGTCATTGCCGTTCTGACCGAAAGAGGCTTTGAACTTCAGCTGGTCAACGGCAGTGAAGTCTTCCATAAACGACTCCTTTGCAATATCCCAGGCGGCGCTGACGGAAAAGAAGTTGCCCCAGCGGTGTTCGGGAGCGAAGCGCGAGGAGGCGTCGCGGCGGTAGCTGGCGTGGAAAAAGTAGCGGTTGTCATAGTTATACTTGGCGCGGGCAAGGATGCCGCGGGTCGTGTACTGCACATCGCGATAGCCCATGCCGTTCTTGCGGTCAATCGTGTTGTCGGCAACCCACGAGTTGGGGTCATAGAGGTTATAGCCGTAGGCGGCGCCGGTTTCCGACTCCAGGTTGTAGGTTTCGTAGCCAACCATGACGTCCATGTTGTGGACCAGATTGAAGGTGCGGTTATAAGTTGCCAGCGCCTGCAGGTTGATGGAGCGCGAGCGGGTGTAGGCCTGTTCGGCGAAACCCTTTGATTCGGCGGCCTGGCCATAGAAGGGATTGCTCAACAGGTGGATGCGGTCGTTAGAAAGCCAGTAGCCGGCGTTGCCGGTAATCGTCAGGCCCTCCATAGGGGTCAGCGTGACGTACCATTTTCCGTCGAAAACGTCGCTGAGATACTCATTGGTGTCGTAAACGAGGTTACCGATCGGGTTGGCCTGCGACACGAACTGACGCGTGAAGTTGGTCGACATCGACTTGTCGCCGTAGTCATAGACCTTATGGCCGGTAGAGGGGTCGATCATCAGCGAGCCGTCGGCATTGCGTACATACATCGGATAGACCGGTGCGAACCGGTTGGCCAGGAAGAAAGCGTTGCCCGATGATGTCGCATAGTCCAGGTCCATATCGCTCGGGCGGTCGGCTTTCGCGTAGGTATAGGCGAGGTTCGTGCCGATTTTGAGCCATTTTTTAGCTTGATAGTCAACCGTGGCGCGGGTCGAGAAACGGTTGAAATCGCTTTCGCGGATAATACCGTCATCGCCCAGGAAGCTGCCACTGACATAGTACTTTATGCGGTCCGTGCCGCCGCTGACGCCGAGATTATACTCCTGACGCAAGCCGTTGCGGAGCGACTCCTTTGTCCAGTCGTCCGGGATGTAGAAATACTCGCCGTCGCTATAGCCGAGCGTGGCATTGGGGTTCAGGCGGCCGTTGCGGCCGATGAGATACTCGCCCGCGGGCACCGTATATATCTGATAGCCCGTGGCCGTGAGCGTCGAGACCGCCGCATTGCGCCAGGCCTGCTCGGCCGTCATATTGCCCGTCGACATATTCTGGTTGTAAAGCCCCTCATACATCAGCTCCGTATATTGACCGGTGCTTTTTATGACATTGTAGTTGGGCATCTGGCGCATATTCGCACCCCAGCGGGCATCAAACGTGATTTTGGCTTCGCCCGAAGCACCGCGCTTGGTAGTCACCAGAATGACGCCGTTGGCGCCGCGGGCACCGTAGAGCGCCGTAGAGGCTGCATCTTTCAGCACTGTCATCGACTCGATATCCGACGACGCCAAATCTGAGATGGCACCGTCATAGGGCACTCCGTCAACAACATACAGAGGACTCGTCGAGGCATTGATAGAGCCGACGCCGCGTATGCGCAATGTCGGCGAGCTGCCCGGGCGGCCGTCTGAACTCTGAATCTGAACGCCCGAAACCTTGCCGGCAAGCACCGACGTCACCGATGACACCAGTGCGTCGGCAATGGCATCGGCCTTGACAACCGACGCTGAACCCGTGAACTCGCCACGTTTGGCCGTGCCGTAGGCAACGACCATCACCTCGTCGAGACGGTTTTCATGATTCGACAACTTGATAAGCATCGGCCCCGAGGTGATGCGCACCGTGCGGGTCTGCATACCGACATACGAAACCTGAAGCTCGTTGCATGTTTGGGCCACTGTGATGGAAAAGTTACCATCGATGTCGGTCGCGGTGCCCTCGCCGCTACCCGCCGGAAGGGGAAGAACCGTCGCGCCGATCAGAGGCTCACCATCGGCCTCCGAGAGCACTTGACCGGTAACGGTGCGACCGTCGGCCATGACTGTCATAGAGCAGAGGAGGGTCGCAATAAGTGCGAAAAAAATCTTTTTCATTACCTGTCTGGAATAGTTAAACGTGATTAAATTTTGTTCATAATCTCAAAACCCCCAACCAACCGAAAAAGTTCGCACGACCTCTTAATTAGGATTATCGCAAAAGTTTTCGTACCTTTGCAACTAATATTTTAACACTTTCTACCTCATGCGCAAAGAAACTGCTAATATTTTAGCCGTATTGGACACCTACTTTCAGTCCGGGCCCGACGATGTTGCAAAACGTATTGCCGATGATTTCAGACGCCGCCGCATAGAACGGAATCTGACCCGCGAGGCCGTTGCCCGCGAAGCAGGCATAGCGCTTGGCAATATCGCTCGCTTCGAACAGAAAGGCCTCATCTCACTCTCAAACCTCATAAGACTTGCGTCAACCGTCGGATGCCTCGGCGAGCTTTCAACAATATTCGCCGAGCCGAAATACTCAACAATCGACGAATTGACCGAAATCCGCAAAAACTCCACTAAAAAAAGAGCTTACACTAAAAAATGAAACATACCGAACGCCTCATAGTCAGTTTTCGCAATCGGATTGTCGGATATCTTTCCATGACACCGGACAATAAACTATGCGCGTTTGAGTACTCCGCCCTATGACCTGACATTCAACTCTGAAGGGTGTAATGGCGAGCATGCAACGTCTGTGAACGGCACCGGCCGCCCCGTCATTGACGATTTCATCGCCGTCGGCGTCAAAGCCCGAATCCCGGAGGCCGACTGCCTGAAAATAATCAGCGAAGTAAAATCAGCATGCCGCCCAATCATCCGCTACACCATAGACTGACCGGCCCCCTGGTCTGAGGTTGCAAAAACCTGAGGCGTTGGTCTTGCGTTTTACAATAAAAATATGTAATTTTGCGGCAAGATGAACAACGACAACAAAATACGCAATGAAATAACGCGGCTGGCAAGACAGATGTCTGCCAAACGTGAGGTCTCTGTCTACCTCTACGGTTCGCGTGCTCGCGGAAATGCCCGCCCCGATTCTGATTGGGATTTGTTGATTATTTTGGAACAAAACCATACTCCAGGTAATGAATTTGACCGATACGCATTGCCTTTTGCAGAAATAGGCTGGCAGTATGGAAGTCAAATAACTCCCCTGCTCTATTCCCGTAACGAATGGGACGCTGAGCGCAACACCGCATTTCATCTTTCCGTAGAAACTGAAGCCATCCCCTTATAATGACATCCGAACAGTTAATTATTGCCGCAAACCTTTTGATTGAAAAATCAGACAGGAATTTCGAACAAGCATACGAGAATGCAAAACTGGGCTATTGGGATTTAGTCGCCAATCGGCTTTATTATTCCATCTTCCACGCAGTTACTGCTTTGATGCTTATTGACGGCATCAAATCAGGCACCCACAAAGGAACATCGGCTCAGTTTGGAAAACATTACATTCTGACCAATAAATTTTCGCGCAACGATGGCATTCTGTATAGCCGATTGCAAACTATAAGAGAGAAAGCAGACTATCAAAACACCTTTACTCTTTCAGAATCAGAAGGCCGCAATCTCCTCAACGAAACACAACAATTACAAGCCCGACTGACTTCAGCAATAAAAGAGCGCGCAAGCCGCTCTTGAAATTCTATTGCGATAAAAAATGCCCGCTGACATGGACGGGCGGGTTTTAAGCCGCCCGGGGAGGTCACAAAGTCCGCCGAGGGTGTTGCAGAATCGGAGCGACCGACATGGAGGAGTGCGCAGTCCTGCAACACCCTCCACAAAGTTTGTCGCACAGGGCGGAGGCTTAAAACCCTCCGCTCCATGTCGGGCGCCGCTTGAGCAGCAAATTAAGAGCCTCAGGCTGAGGCCACTGATGCGGTCTTTGCCCGAGGCCAATCATTATCTAATCGTTTTAAGTTTATTTCTTGTCGTCGCCCTTGAGCTTGAACATCAGCGGCATAGCGTACCAGACGCGCACCGGCTCGCCGTTCCTAGTGCCGGGAGTGAACTTCGGCATTGACTTGACTACTCTGACTGCCTCGGCATCGAGCAGCGGGTCTACTCCGCGAATAACCTTCACCGGACCGATAGAGCCGTCTTTCTCAACTACGAACTGAACCATCACGCGGCCCTGAATATCTTTCTTCGCGGCCTCTTCGGGATACTTTATGTACATCGAAAGCCACTTGTACATCTCCATTTCGCCGCCGGGGAACTGAGGCATCTTTTCAGCCGTGTGGAAGATTTCCTGAGGGTCGTCATTGTTAGACTGCGTTTCAATCGCATCAGCGTCAACAATCTTGAGCTCGGTCACTTTGGCCTCTTCTTTAGGCATGTAGTTGCTGACGGTCGATGCGAGGGCGGGAGCCGACGCGAGGAGTGCTGCCACCGCAGCTGCGGGGAGCATGGCGAGGACGCGCATGCGTGACCCGGCCGGGGATTTTTTCATCTTCATCATAGCGATACGATATTTAAGTGAATAAAAATTGAAAGGATTTACAATGTTGGAAAAGAGACGTCCCGACCCTGCGCCGACAAGCATCAACTGATATTCCGCGGGAGCCACGCCCGAGTTCAGCACCGCGCGGTCGGCCTCAAATTCATGTGCCTGACAGAGGTCGCGGTTCAGCAGCCATGCCGTCGGCCAATACCAGAGCAGGCAGGTTACCACGCGGCTGAGCAGCAGGTCGAGCCAGTGGGCCGCTCTCAGGTGGGCGCTCTCATGACGCAAAATGGCCTGATTGGCGCAATCGCGCTCTGAAATCACAATCCAACGCCCCCATGCAAAGGGAGAGATGTTGCGGCGGTGGACAATCAGATTGTTGCCCTCGCGGCGCCCCGAGGCAATAGCAATGACAACGCCGGTAAAGCCAAGCAACATTCATAGCGCGCAAGCCGAGGTCCCGATGAGATAGAGCGTAACCGCCGCCGAGCGCACCGGCGCCCACTCAAAAGCAGGCTCAGCCGGCTCGACAAACTCAACAAATTCGATATGCTCTACAAATTCGACGTGTCCGACTTGTCTGACTTCCGCCACCTCGTCAATCGGTCGAAAAGCCACAAAAGGAAGTACCGATGAAAGCAGCAGCGTGACAACCAGCACCGCTCGGTTCAGCCCGAAATGGGTCGTCTGCCCCAGACCGGAGAGCTTGAAAGCACCCCACAGAAGCGAAAGAATCGCTCCGGCAATCAGTGAATAAATAAGCAGTGTCATTTCTCGTCCTCCTTTTCTATCATGTCAATAAGCTCATGGAGCTGAGCGGGCGTCAGATTCTGCTCCTTGACCAGGGCACTGACAACGCTCTTGACCGAATTATTGAAATAGCGGGCAATCACCGAGCGCAACGCCGAGCGCGAATACTCGCCCTCAGTGAGCACCGGATAGTAGCGATAGGTCGAACCGAAGGCCTCATGACCGACGTAACCTTTCTGCTCCATCAGACGCACGAAGGTCGACACCGTGTTGAAATGAGGCTTAGGCTCGGGCCAGCGCTCTATCATCTCGCGCACGAACATCGGGCCGTCGCTCCAAAGCATCTTCATTATCTGCTCTTCTCTTTCAGAAAGTTTCTTCATAACTAATCGGGTTAGTTGGTTAATCTGCGGCAAAGTTAAACTAAATAAATTTCACATGCAACTAATTTGATTAGTTCATAGTGTTAAAATGTGTTAACGCATAATATTTACACGCCTTAAAGAGCGTGAAAACGAAAAAAATACGTAAATTTGCCGTGAATGTCTGAGGGGTTCGTGTCCAAAAGCCGAAGCCCCTATTCTACCATACTCTTAAAAATCTAACTATCAAAATCATGGAACCGCAACTCGAATCCTTGACGGCCCCCGAAGCCGCAGCTAACGACGCTACTCAATCCCAACCCGCTTCCCTGACAAAGGAGGAAATTCTCGCAAAAATTGTCGAACTGGCCGCCCTCGACGCCGCCGACATTACCCGCGAGGACGTTAACCGTCTGCGAGTGCAGTTCTATGCAGTGCGCCATGAAGAAGTGGCAGCCATGAAAGCAGAACACCTTGCCGCCGGAAATTCCGAGGAGAGCTTCGAACCCGCAGCCGACGAGGCAGAAGAGCAGTTCAAGGCCGCCTGCACAATGATTAAAGAGAAAAAAGCCGCTCTCGCGGCCGAAATCGAACTGCAAAAACAGGAAAATTTGGCCCGCAAGAATGAAATCATCGCAGAAATAGACTCCGCAGCCGACGACACCGACAACGTTCATCGCCGGCTTGAGCGCGTGCGAGAACTTCAGGCGCAATTTAAGGAAATCGGCGACGTACCCGCAACCGAAGTTTCTGATCTCTGGAAGCGCTATCAGCTCGCAACAGAAAAATTCTATGACCAACTGAAAGTCAACAAAGACCTCCGCGACCTCGACTTCCGCAAAAACCTCGAGTCAAAAAACCTCATCTGCGAAGAGGCCGCCCGCCTGAGCGAGGAACCCGACATCGTCGTGGCTTTCCGCCGCCTCCAGGACCTCCACGACAAATGGCGCGAAATCGGCCCCGTCGCCAAAGAGTTCCGCGAGGAAATATGGAACCGCTTCAAAGACCTCTCAGCCGACATCAACAAGAAATATCAGGCATTCTTCGAAGAACGCAAAGCAATTGAGCGCCAGAACGAAGCCGCCAAGCTCGCGCTCATCGAAAGAGCCGAAGCAGTCAAACCCGAGGACCTGACAACCTTCAGCGCATGGGACGAAGCAACAAAGAAGGTCATCGCCCTCCAGGAAGAATGGAAAACCCTCGGCTTCGCATCCCGCAAGACCAACGCCCAGTTATTCAGACGCTTCCGCGAGCTCTGTGATAACTTCTTCGCCGCAAAAGCCGCCCACTTTAAGTCAATCAAAGAGGAATCGGCCGAAAACCTCGCAAAGAAAATCAGCCTCTGCGAGCAGGCCGAGGAGCTCCGGGACTCTACCGACTGGAAAAAGGCTACCGACGCCATGCTCGACCTCCAGACAAAATGGAAAGCCGTAGGCCCCGTGGCCAAGAAACAGAGCGACGCCGTCTGGGCCCGCTTCCGCGCCGCATGCGACAAATTCTTCGAAGCCAAGAAAGCCAACAACTCCGAACGCCGCAGTTCAGAGCAGGCCAACCTCAAAGCAAAACGCGACATAATCGGGCAACTGAAAGAACTCAACGCCGAAACCCCCGACCGCCAGGCCGCGATAGCCCGCGTTCGTGAATTGATGAAGGAATATCAGGCTATCGGCCACGTTCCCTTCCGTGATAAGGACAAGCTCCATGACGCATACCGCGCTGAGGTTTCGCGACTACACGACGAACTCGACATGTCGACCGCCAAAGCTGCGATGGCAGCCTTCGAAAACGACGTCAACGACATGACCGACAATGACTTGAGCCGACAAAAAGAAAAACTCGTGTGCTCGCTTGAGATGAAAAAGAACGAAATCAAGACTTTTGAAAACAACCTCGGGTTTTTCAACTCTCGCTCCAAGAGCGGAGAGGCAATGGTGCGCGACATGGAGCGCCGAATTGCCCGCCTGCGCGACGAACAAGCAAACATCGAGAAAAAAATCCAACTCATAGACGCTAAAATAAATGCATGAACCTCGCTCGCGCGGCCGCTTCGGTCGCTACCAGCGCGAGGTGCTCACGTTGATTGACCTGCTGGTGGTCAATGCGTTGTTCGGCCTACTATGCCGGATACACCCTGAACTCACCGAGCACTATGCGCGCACAAAGTGGCTCGCCGTATCGCTCAGTTACCTCCCCGTGGCGCTCCTGTTCGAGCGGACACGACTTCAGCGAACAATGCACATAGATCGCGTGCTCATCGACTCCCTGCGCGCCGTATCGGTCCATGCCCCTGTATTCGTCACACTGATTGTATTCCTTCAGGCCGACGACATCCCCGCGTCGTGGTATCTCGAATACTACGGCATGATGATAGTCGTACTCCCGGCAACATGGTTGATAACACGTGTACTCATAAAAGCCTACCGGCGCCGTGGCGGCAACTACCGGCGCATCGCGATTGTCGGCACCAACTCTACTGCACGCCGTTTGGCCGAGAGCCTGCTCAAGAACGAAGGCTACGGCTACCGCATCCTCGGATTTTTCGACAAGGCGCCCGCCGTCGGATTTTCCGGAATCTACTGCGGAACCCTCGACGAACTCGGAGCCTTCATTGACCGCGAAAAAATCGACGAGATCTTCTATGTCCTCTCCGGCGAGAACGAAAACGACCTTCTGCGCTGCATCGGAATCGCCGATGACCATATGGTCGAGTTCCACTACGTCCCGAAGCTCTCGCCTTACGCCGGACGCCGCTTCGAGCTCGACAACATCGGCGGCCTCCCCGTCCTGACTCCGCGTGTGAACCCGCTCAACAAGCCCCTCAACCGCGCTATCAAGCGGGCGTTCGACTTCACCTTCTCAACCGTTGCGCTGATATGCTCGCCGATAGTGTTCATCCCGATTGCCATTGCCGTCAAACTATCTTCGCCCGGACCCGTGTTCTTCAAGCAAAAACGCACCGGTTACCTCGGCCGCGAATTTTACTGCCTGAAATTCCGCACTATGAGAGTAAACGCAGACGCCGACTCACGCCAGGCAACCAACGACGACCCGCGGAAAACCCGCGTCGGCGACTTCCTCCGCCGCACCTCGCTCGACGAGCTCCCGCAGTTCATCAACGTATGGCTCGGCCAGATGTCGATTGTCGGCCCGCGCCCCCATATGTTGGCCCACACCGAGCAATACAAGAAGCTCATCGACCGCTACATGATTCGCCACATGGTCAAACCCGGAATAACCGGTTGGGCCCAGGTCTGCGGATACCGCGGAAACACCGACGAGCTCTACAAAATGGAAAAACGCGTCGAATTCGACGTCTGGTACATTGAACACTGGTCTGCCGCCCTCGACCTAAAAATCATAATCAAGACCCTCGTCAACGCTTCAAATGGAGAGGAAAACGCCTACTGACGCCGAACTCACCGGGCTGCTGCGCCGATTTTACGGCTACGACAGTTTCCGCCCCCGCCAAGCCGATATTATCCGCACGATCTGTTCAGGTCGCGACTGCGTCGTGCTCATGCCGACCGGTGGAGGCAAAAGCATCTGCTACCAGATTCCCGCGCTCTTCCAACCCGGAATCGCGGTGGTTGTCAGCCCCCTGATTGCCCTCATGGAAGACCAGGTCCAGGGCCTGCGCGCCAACGGCATCCCCGCAGCCGCTCTCCACTCAAACCAAACCGAAGCACAGAACTGCGACATCATCGACGCCGTCCGCAAAGGTCGCATAAAACTCCTCTACATTTCGCCCGAACGCCTGCTCCTCGAAATCGAGAACTGGCCCCTCAACATCCCCGTTTCCCTCTTCGCTATCGACGAGGCCCACTGTATCTCGCAGTGGGGCCATGACTTCAGACCCGAATATACCCAACTCGCCCGCATAAAGGAGCTCTTTCCCGCCGTTCCGGTCATAGCCCTGACCGCCACGGCCGACAAGCTGACCCGTGACGACATTGCCAAACAACTCCGGCTACGAGACCCCGAAGTATTCATCAGCTCTTTCGACCGCCCCAACATCTCTCTGACCGTCAAGCAGAACCCCGGAAAGGCCCATAAGCTGAAGCTCATCTGCGACATGATCGACCGATATGCCGACGACTCGGGAATCATTTACTGCCTCTCGCGCAAAAACGTCGAAAGTCTCGCAACCGAACTCAGCGTAAAAGGCTACAAAACCACCGTCTACCACGCCGGCCTGACCCCGCAGCAGCGCGCCGACGCCCAGCGTCGGTTCATCAACGGCGACATGCAGGTAATGTGCGCGACCATCGCCTTCGGAATGGGTATCGACAAGAGTAACATCCGCTACGTCATCCACAACAACCTGCCGAAAAACATCGAAAGCTACTACCAGGAAATCGGACGCGCCGGGCGCGACGGTCTCCCCGCCGAAGCCCTGATGTTCTACTCCTTTCAGGACATCATTACCCTCGAAAGCTTCATCGCCGAAGGCGGAATGCAAGAAATCAACCGCGAAAAACTCGCCCGCATGCGCGAATATGCGGAAGCCTCCGTCTGCCGCCGGCGCATTCTCCTCAGCTACTTTTCCGAAGAATGCACGACCGACTGCGGCAACTGCGACGTCTGCCGCCAACCGCCCCTGCGCTTCGACGGAACCATCGCCGCCCAAAAAGCCCTCAGCGCAATCATCCGCGCCGGCAAAGACGGCAAAGACATCACAATCAGCCTCCTCATCGACATTCTCCGCGGCTCCGCACGCGCCGAAATAATCTCCCGCGGCCTCGACAAAATCAAGACCTACGGCGTCGGTCGAGAATACGGCCCAACCGAATGGAAAGCTTACATCGCCCAACTGATGCAGCTCGGTCTCATCGAGATTGCCTACAACGACGGGAACAAACTCAACGTGACGCCTCAGGGTTGGCGCGTCGTGCGCGGCGAGCAGCCCGTAACCCTCGCCCGCTTCATCTACGAACGCCACCGCACCGCAAAAGAGAAAAAAACGAAAAAGACAACTTCTGCCGAGCCTCTCAGCGAAGGCCTGCTGCGCGAACTCAAATCAACACGCTCCGCCCTCGCAAAAATCCAGGGCTGCCCTCCATATATAATATGTTCAGATAAAACCCTTCGGGACATCGCACGCAAAATGCCCGAAGACCGCCTCACATTCAGCAACGTCTTCGGCATCGGAGAATTCAAGACCGAACGACTCTGGGAACACTTCACCCGCGTCGTCAGGCAATGGAAGCAAAAAAATCCGCAGATATTATGAGCAACATCAAACAAGTGGGCGACAAGGTCCTCCACAGCAACAACATAATATTCACATTCCTGCGCTCGATAGTCTCGAGCCAGACAGGCAGCTGGGTCGACCTCGGCTCCCGAATGCTATTATACTCGCTGATTTTCGTCGACATGGACCCGTTCTACCGCTCCAATCTATCCGTAGCCATAGGCGCAATCCTCGGCGGAATCGTCAACTGCATCATAAACTACAAATTCACTTTCCATGCCGACGGCCAGAGCATCAAAGCCGTCAGCGTCAAATACTTCATGGTCTGGATCGGCTCCCTCCTGCTCAACATGTACGGGACCACTTTCCTGGCCCGCCCGATGAGCAAATGGCCCCTGCTTCAATCATGGGGATTCACCGAAGACGGCATTTTCGCGACCTCGACCCTCCTTGTCTCCCTCCTCGTCTCCTGGTTTTGGAACTTCCTCCTCCAGCGACGCTTCGTCTACCGCCCCAACCGCTTCGACCGGACCGCCATCCGTATAGTCAACACCCTAACCTTCAAAAAAACTAAATGCTGATTATTCCTTCCAAATACAAGCTCAAGTTGCTGCCCGAAACCACCCAGGTTGCAATCAAACAGATTAAAGACACCTTTCAGGTAGCTCTCGCCGAGGCCCTCGACCTCCGCCGCGTAACCGCTCCGCTCTTCGTCCTCTCCGGCACCGGCATCAACGACGACCTCAACGGCGTCGAGCCCCCGGTAAACTTCACGGTGCCCGCAATCGGCGGCGCACGCGCCGAAGTCGTCCACTCGCTGGCTAAATGGAAGCGACTCAAACTCGCCGAATACGACATAGCCCCCGGCTTCGGTCTCTACACCGACATGAACGCCATCCGCACGACCGAGGAACTCGACAACATCCATTCGCTCTACGTCGATCAATGGGACTGGGAAAAGACAATTCGCCCGGAAGAGCGCACGGTTGAATATCTCTATGATACCGTCCGCCACATCTATGCCGCCCTGCGCGCAACCGAACGCGAAATCTACCGCCGCTACCCCCACATAACCCCCACCCTCCCCGCCGAAATCCAATTCATCACGGCCGAAGAACTCCTGCAGCGCTACCCCGACCTCTCGCCCAAAGAGCGCGAACGCGAAATTGCCCGCAAGGCCGGCGCAATATTCATCCGCGGCATCGGTGGCCGCCTCAGCAACGGCGAGAAACACGACGGTCGAGCCGCCGACTACGACGACTGGTCGACCCTCGGAGGTCTCAACGGCGACATCATCGTCTGGAACCCCGTGCTCGAAATCCCCTTCGAACTCAGCTCAATGGGCATACGCGTTGACCGCGACGCCCTCCTGCGCCAACTCGAAATCGAAGGCAAGCAACACTATGCCGACCTCCCCTTCCATCGCGCCCTGCTCGCCGGCGAACTGCCCCAAAGCATCGGCGGAGGCATCGGCCAAAGCCGCCTCTGCATGCTCCTGCTCCAAAAAGCCCACATTGGCGAGGTCCAGTCATCGCTCTGGCCCGCAGACCAGGTTGACCGCCTCGCCGCCGCAGGCATCACTCTGCTCTGACCGTCCTGCCGCCGGTAACGTATATCCGGCCCGGAAGAGTCGACGAGACCCGTCGGCCCTGAAGGTCATAAACCGCAGCGTTGTCAGCCCGGGCTTCAGCGCCAACTTCGCGAATCGCCGCAAAGTCCCGACTCGCTCCAAATCAGCACGCCGTCACGCCGACACTCAACCATATGGTCATTGCGGATGCCCCATGCACCCTCTCCCGACGGCACGATGTAAAATATCGACGTGAGCCATGAATTGTCATCGAAGCCGCGCATGGAGCCGACGCCCTCAACCCATTTGTTTCCGTTAGCCAGGGTCAACACCCGCCGCGTCGAACCGTGGGCCGTCACCATCTCCTCGCCGACTACTTCAATCGTCCCCCACGGCTCAAACTCCGATTCAAACGCGATATATGAATACCTCGTCAGGACGTCGCCCTTGCGGGCATTGAAATCCATATAGGGCAAAAAGAGATTGCCCCCGCGTTCTGTCATAGTGTTAAAAACATGATAGACAACGCCCTCTGCCTCATAGACAACAATCGGACTGATAGCGACGCCATTCACCTGCTGACGCACAATCTTGCAGACACGGCCCTCAACGACCGTATCGCCGCTGACCTCCAACTCAACCCGCTGAAGGTCGGGATGCACCTCCCGGCATGAGCAGAGTGTTAGGGTCGCAACGGCGAGAAGTATGATGATGAGCTTGGTTTCAACGCAGATGGAGGAGTATTCGGGCGTGGGAGAGGAGCGCGGGCAAAAGGCCGTAGTTGGCGGCCATGGAGCGGAACCGCTCAATGAGCGACTTTTTGCGGTTGGACGTGGTGAGCCCTTCGCTCAGGTAGTCGGCAACGTAGTCGGGAATGTAGACATTGAGCGGCGAGGCTTTGAGCACCTTGCAGCCCCAGTCATAGTCGGCCGAAAAGCGATAGCGCAGGTCGTAGTCGGGGGCGAGGTCGCGGCGCACCATCATGGCCTGATGACAAACGACCATCCCGTCCAGAAAGCTGCGCGCCGTGAGCCGCTCGGGCGCACGCAGATGACGCTCGCCGACATAGCGCCGCGCGCCGTCGACCAGGCGCGTTTGACCGTATACAATCCCCGGCTCCACCGGCGCCGCTGCAATGGCGTCGGCATAGCGCTGAAGAGTGTCGGGCGAGGAGAAGGCGTCGCCCGCATTCAGGAAAATGACGTATCGTCCGCAGGCATGGTGAAGCCCCTTGTTCATCGCGTCATAGAGCCCCATGTCAGGCTCCGAAATCACGATTGCCCGAGAGCAATTCGCCGCGAGAGCAACCGTGTTGTCGCTGCTCGCGCCGTCGATCACCAGGTACTCGAAGTCACGAAACGTCTGCGCCTCGACCGACGCCAGAGTGGGCGCCAGCGTCGAGGCGGCGTTATAGGTTATGGTGATTACCGAAATCAACGGCATCAGCGCAGGCGGTCGGCCGACTTGAGGAGTTTTTCGTCGCTGACAATGCCGCGCACGGCCAGGCAGTCAAGAACTCCGCTGACGGCCATCAGGCAGGGCGAAAGGATGCAGACCTCTGCCGCAGGATTCGGACCGAGATAGCTCAGCGCAATGATATAGCCCAAAGTGAACAACGCGAAGAGCGCGCCGAGGCGACCGATGAGTTTCTGGCTGCGCAGATTCTTGTAGCGACACAGGCCGAGCAGCGGGAGCAGAGTGGCCATCAGAGCGAGAATCATCAGCGGAAAGTCATTCTTGATGGTGACGGTGACATCGCCGACAACCAGCCAGCTGAAATTGAGACTGACAAGCGCAACGATAAACGCCAGCAGCAGATATAGATTTTGAATTCGTTGAATTTGCATGAGGTTATTGGTTTATGGCGTTAAAGAATTCGGCGCGGAGGGCGGGGTCAGACTCGAAGACGCCGAGATAGTCGGTGGTGGTCGTCACGGAGTCCTGTTTCTCAACTCCGCGCATTTTCATGCATAGGTGGCCCGCCGAGCAGCTGACAATGGCGCCCTTTGCCGGCAGAGTCTCGAAGATTTCCCGACAGACCTGCGCCGTCAGCCGCTCCTGAACCTGCAGTCGCCGGGCATAGGCGTCGACCACCCGCGCAACCTTGCTGAGCCCCAACATGTTGCCGTCGGGAATATATCCGACCGAGATATGTCCGAAAAACGGCAGCACGTGATGCTCGCATAGCGAGTAAAATTCAATGTCTTTCACAATAATCATGCGCGAGCCCGAGTGGGTGAAGATTGCCTGGCGCATAATCTCCGACGGATTCGTGCGGTAGCCCGAAGTGGCGTAATACAGAGCCTTGGCCGCGCGCCGGGGCGTTTTCAGCAGGCCCTGGCGTGAGGTGTCCTCGCCGAGCAGCTGAATAATCGCCTCCATGTGGGAGGCTATTTGGTCAATGACCTGAGAGTCGTAGTCTTTGCGTTCCATTAGTCGCGAAGGTTTATGCGGTCGCGCACCACGCGCATTTCTCTGGCAAACTCGGGCAGGGCGGCTTTCAAACGAGCGAGCGCCGCCGAGGCTTCCTCATAGCTGCGGAAGTCGCCCGCTTTCAAGCGCCAGTATGGGGCGTCGAAAGTAACGTAGGTGGCATATTCCGGGAAGCGGGCATCGATGATGGTTGCTCGGCCTGTGGCCTGATTCTTGGCCGTACGAGCATTATTTCCTGAAAAGAGCTGAATGCGATAGCCGCCGACGTGGCCGGTCGACTCGGGCTTCTCGGCTTCGGTTGCTTCGGCATCTGCAACGGCATCAGCCGTCTTCGGGGCAAGGCGCGCGTTGAGCTTGGCCGGCTGGAAAATCATGGCCACACCCGAGGCATTGATGCGGTCGGCAATCGTCGCAACAGCCGTGGCGACGCTATCGGCCGGCATCTGTGCCGTAGCGCCGAGAACACAAAGAGCGATAACTATGAGAGAGAATAATCTGTTCATTCCGTTTCAGAAGATTGGGTGTAAGGAAATTCAAAAATATCGATCAGCTCGGGGTTCATCGGGCCGTTGCCCTCTATCACTGATTTCAGAGCCGTCATGAAGTGGGTCATGCCGATGCTCTCTATTGAGGTCGCAATGGTCCAGTTATCGCGAAGCGCCATTGGAAAACGGCCGCTGACGTTGCGAAACGCCTTACGTGCCGCCGCCTTGTTGCCCTTGCGCACATATGACATCATGGTGGCTATCACCATCTCCGTCATCAGCATGTCCGGATGCTCCTTTTCGAGCCGGTCGTATAGTGCGATGCATCTGTCATACTCGCCGAGAACATATAGCGCCGAAAAAAGCAGTTTGTAGCCCTGAGGCTCCAGCGAGTCGCTTTGGTGAAGAATGTCAAGAAGAACCGAGGCATCCCTCACATTACCCTCGCGATACAGGCTCTCGATCCACGACACCCACCGGTGCATCGCCTCAGACGGGTCCCCGTAGGTCGAGAAATGGGCAATCAGGAAGTCAACAAGCCGCGGATGATCCAACGCGAGCGCGAGTTTCACCAGGTCGAGGCTCTCAGGAAAGGCCGGACAGTATCTGTCGAGCAGACGCGACGCCATGTCGCGGTGATTAAGTTCCAACTCCGCGCAGACATATATATGGGCCGTAATAGCCGTTGGCATCTTGTCGGCCATCGGCTTGAGCAGCCGCACCGCTTCGGCGGGATTGCCGCGCTGCAACATGATTGAGGCTTTCAAGCTCAGCGCCTCAGCGTTGTTGTTGTCAATGGCCAGGGCGAATTCCAGCGAATTGAGCGCACCGTCGAGGTCAGGCTCGACATCCGGCAAGTCCCCGACACTTTGGGTCTGTGCGAGCGCGTTCCAGAAGTCGATGTTGAACGGTTGTAATTCCGTCAGCTCCTCGAGTAATGCCAGCGAATAGGGCCTGTCGCCGTTGATATCTGAAACTATGAAGAGTTCATAGAGCAGCGTCGGCAGGTAATCGGTCTTTGTTCGCAGCTTCTTTTCGTTAGCTTTCAGCCAGTCGAAACACCCCGACGAACTCGCGCAGTCAACAAGCTGGATAACCTCTTCGTCGTTGAGCAGCCCCGGCTTTGCAGCAATCTCGTTGAGCATACCGATAACCTCGTTCTTATCGACATTGCCGTCATTCAAGCGGCGAATATTGAGAATGCGCGTCATCGGAGAATCTGCGGTAAGTTGCCCCCTCATGTTGTCTACGCCCTCGTCGAGGTTGAGGTCGTAGTAGAGAAACGCGCGGCGCGCCGCCAACTCCTCATTGTCGGGAAAGAAGCGATAGCCTCGCATGATTGCCTCAATCTCCGTGTACTCATCCTCGAGGTCAACCGCCTGGTCAATGATAATAATCAGGTCGTCTGCATCGTAGAATGCCGAGTCATCGCCGCTCCGCAGGCTCTGCTTGAAGCGGTTATAGAGGTCAAGTCGCTCGTTGGCGGGCTTTTCTATACTCATTTTTTTTGTTCTTTCTCCCAGCTGTCCTTTAGGCCGATAGTGCGGTTGAAAATCAGTTTTCCGGGTTTCGAGTCCTTGTCGGGGGTAAAATAGCCGATGCGCTGGAACTGGAATTTCGCTCCCGCAGTGGCGTTTTCGGCCAGGAAAGGTTCAATCTTGATGTCGCTGACAATCTTTAGCGACTCGGGATTAAGCAGCTCGCGGAAGTCCTTGTCGGTCTCGGCCGCGGGATTTTCAACGGCAAAGAGTCGGTCATAGAGCCGCGCCTCGGCGCTGACAGCGTGGGCCGCGCTGACCCAGTGGAGCGTGCCTTTAACCTTACGCATCGAACCGGGCATGCCCGAAAGAGTCTCGGGGTCGTAGGTGCAGCGGATTTCCGTGATGTTTCCCGCTGCGTCCTTGACAACCTCCACACACTTGATGATATACGCCCCTTTCAGGCGAACCTCGCCGCCGGGAGCCAGGCGGAAGAATTTCTTCGGAGGATTCTCCATGAAGTCTTCGCGCTCAATGTAGATTTCGCGGCTGAACGGCATCTTGTGGGTTCCTTCGGCGGGATTTTCGGGATTATTCTCCATCTCAACTTCCTCGACCTTACCTTCGGGATAATTGGTAATGACGAGCTTAACGGGGTTCATCACCGCCATGACACGCGTTGCGCGGCGGTTAAGATCGTCGCGCACGGCATGTTCGAGCAGCGAAACCGAATTCAGCGCCTCATACTTGGTGTAGCCGATAGTGTTGATGAAATTGCGGATGCTCTCCGGGGTATAGCCGCGGCGACGCATGCCCGAGATGGTTGGCATGCGGGGGTCATCCCAGCCGCTGACAAGACCCTCACGGACCAGCTGCAGGAGCCTGCGCTTCGACATGACGGTATATGTCAGGTTCAAGCGGTTGAATTCGATCTGGCGCGGGCAATAGTCGCCGTCCTTGGCCAGCTCTCGGGCGAAATAGTCATATAGCGGACGGTGCGGGACGAACTCGAGCGTGCAGATCGAATGGGTCACACCCTCGAAAAAGTCGCTCTGCCCGTGGGCGAAGTCATACATCGGATAAACCTTCCAGGTCGTGCCCGTGCGGTGGTGGGGATACTTCGTGATAATGCGATACATAATCGGGTCACGGAAGTGCATGTTGTCAGACGCCATGTCAATCTTTGCGCGGAGGACCCGCGCGCCATCTTCAAACTCGCCGGCGTTCATTCTCATGAACAGGTCGAGATTCTCCTCGGGAGTGCGGTCGCGATACGGCGAGTTCTGACCGGGCTGCGTCGGAGTGCCTTTCTGAGCGGCAATCTCCTCGCTGGTCTGGTCGTCGACATACGCCTTGCCCTCTTTAATCATGCGCACGGCCAGATCAAAAAGCTGCGGGAAATAATCTGACGCATAATACTCTCTGTCGCCCCAGTCGAAGCCGAGCCAATGAATATCCTCGCGGATAGCGTCAACATACTCCGTGTCCTCCTTAATCGGGTTCGTGTCGTCGAAACGCAGGTTACACGTGCCCCCGAATTTCTCGGCAACACCGAAGTCCATGCAGATGGCTTTTGCGTGGCCGATATGCAGGTACCCGTTAGGCTCAGGTGGGAAACGCGTGTTGAGGCGTCCGCCATTGCGGCCCTCGCGAAGGTCGTTATAAACTAACTGTTCAACAAAGTTCAGACCGCGCTCTGCGGTTTCTTCCGTGTTATTGATTTCGCTCATAATTCAATACTCTGTTTAAGACCGCAAAGTTACAAAAAAGAAATGACAAATAAAACCCCTTTCCAATAGTCCCATTACTCCCAAAACAAAAAGCCCGGGTGCAGCGACTACTCGGTCGCCTCACCCGGGCAATAAAGCTATCCGGACTATTTTTCAGAGTCCGGCCAGGGTCGGATCCAGGATCTCGAGCATCTTGATGGCCGAGAGCGGGATGCGCGTTCCGGGGCCGAAGATGGCCGCAACGCCGGCACGATAGAGAAAATCATAGTCCTGCGCGGGGATTACGCCGCCCGCAGTCACGAGAATATCCTCGCGGCCGAGCTTCTTGAGTTCTTCGATAACCTGGGGAATCAGGGTTTTGTGGCCAGCGGCCAGCGAGCTGACGCCGAGAATGTGCACGTCGTTTTCAACTGCCATGCGCGCTGCCTCGGCAGGGGTTTGGAACAACGGGCCCATGTCTACGTCAAAGCCGCAGTCGGCATAGCCGGTGGCAACAACTTTGGCGCCGCGGTCGTGACCGTCCTGACCCATCTTGGCAATCATGATACGGGGCTGACGGCCCTCGCGTTTTGCGAACTCTTCGGTCAGCTTGCGCGCACGGAGGAATTCGGGATCGTTTTTGGTTTCTGCTGAGTACACTCCTGAAATTGTTCTGATTACGGCTTTATATCGTCCGACAACAGCCTCGCAGGCATCTGAGATTTCGCCGAGGGTCGCGCGGTGGCCCGCAGCCTTGACCGCCAGGTCGAGGAGGTTGCCCTGCTTCGTACGGACGCACTCGGTAATGGCTTCGAGGTCGGCTTTTACCTGAGCTTCGTCGCGGTTGGCCTTGACCTGATTGAGGCGCTCGATCTGCTCTTTGCGCACCTGGGTATTGTCGATTTCGAGAATATCGATGGGGTCTTCGTGGTCAAGGCGATACTTGTTGATGCCGACGATAGTCTGACGGCCCGAGTCGATGCGCGCCTGCGTGCGTGCGGCAGCTTCCTCGATGCGGAGCTTGGGCAGACCGGTCTCAATGGCCTTGGCCATGCCGCCGAGCTTCTCGATTTCAAGAATGTGCTCCCATGCGCGGCGGGCAATGAGGTCGGTGAGGGCCTCAACGTAATATGATCCGCCCCACGGGTCGATTTCTTTGGTGATATAGGTCTCTTCCTGAATATAAATCTGCGTGTTGCGCGCAATGCGGGCCGAGAAGTCGGTCGGAAGCGCAATGGCCTCGTCCAGAGCATTGGTGTGGAGGCTCTGAGTGTGGCCCAGGGCGGCGCCCATCGCCTCGATACACGTGCGACCGACGTTGTTGAACGGGTCCTGCTCCGTCAGCGACCAACCCGAGGTCTGCGAGTGCGTGCGCAGCGCCAGCGACTTGGGGTTCTTCGGGTTGAACTGCTTCACGATTTTTGCCCAAAGCATGCGGGCGGCGCGCATCTTCGCAATCTCCATGAAGAAGTTCATGCCGATAGCCCAGAAGAAGCTCAGACGGGGAGCAAAAGCGTCGATATCCATGCCTGCGTTGACGCCTGCGCGGAGATATTCGAGGCCGTCGGCCAGCGTGTAGGCCAGCTCGATGTCGGCGGTTGCACCTGCCTCTTGCATGTGGTAACCCGAAATGGAAATCGAGTTGAATTTCGGCATGTTCTGCGACGTGTACTCGAAAATATCGGCAATTATGCGCATCGAGAACTCCGGCGGATAGATGTAGGTGTTGCGCACCATGAACTCCTTCAGGATGTCGTTCTGAATCGTGCCTGCCATCTCCTCGAGTTTCGCGCCCTGCTCGAGGCCCGCATTGATGTAGAATGCGAGCACGGGTAGAACGGCGCCGTTCATCGTCATCGAAACCGACATCTTGTTCAACGGAATGCCGTCAAACAGAACTTTCATATCGTCGAGCGAGCAGATGCTGACGCCGGCCTTGCCGACGTCGCCGACAACGCGCTCATGGTCGGCATCATAGCCGCGGTGCGTCGCCAGGTCAAACGCAACGCTCAGGCCTTTCTGGCCCGACGCCAGGTTGCGACGGTAAAAGGCATTGGATTCTGCGGCCGTAGAAAATCCTGCATACTGGCGGATTGTCCAGGGGCGCATGGCATACATGCCGCTATAGGGGCCGCGCAGGAACGGCGGCAGACCGGCAACGTAGTCGAGATGTTCGAGGCCCTGAAGGTCTTCTTTGGTGTAGACGGGCTTCACGGGAATAAGCTCCGGAGTGAGCCAATCCTCAGCGTGGGAAGCGGCGGCATGGTTTTGGGGGCCGGCGACTTCCGCTATATCGATATTGCTAAAATCGGGTTTCATTTCAAGAGCTTTTTGTTAAAGTCGCGCAGGGTTTCGAGAACATTGCTGCGAACATGGATGAAGTTTTCGATTCCAAGAGCTTTGAGGTCGTCGGCACAGGCGGGAGCACCGGCAACTACGAAGTCGGCGCGACCGTCAAGGAGTTTGAACGCCTCGGGTGCATATTCCGCATATTCATCGTCTGACGAGCAGAGCACAACGATGTCCGCTCCGGCAGCCACGGCGGCGTCAATGCCTTCGCCAACGGTCTTGAAGCCGTTGTTGTCGATAATCTCGTAGCCGGCACATCCGAAGAAGTTGCCCGAGAACTGCGAGCGCGCCAGGCGCATCGCCAGGTTGCCGATGGTCAGCATGAAGACTTTCGGGCGATTGGCGGCGTGCTCCGTGGCCAAACGCAGTTGCTCGAAGTCTTCAGCCAGGCGTGAGCCGGTGATGCCGCCGCATACTTCTGTCTCGTCGTGGTGGCAGCCGCAACCGCAGCCTTCGCCGCCGGTTTCGATTTTTTCTGCCGCCATCTCGTTGATGTTCGGGAACTGGTTGGTGCCGAGAAGGATCTCCTTGCGGCGCGCCATGTCGGCATGACGCTTGGTGTTGCTCTCGTTGACGGCTGCTTGAATTTTACCTTCGCAGACTGCCTTCGCAAAACCGCCCTCGTCCTCAATGCCGAGGAAAAGTTTCCACGCTTCGTTGGCCAGGCTCAAGGTCAGTGTCTCTATATAATATGAACCGCCGGCAGGGTCGACGACCTTGTCCAAATGGCTCTCTTCCTTGAGCAGCAGCTGCTGGTTGCGGGCAATGCGCTCCGAAAAATCGTCGGGAGTCTTATAGGGGGTGTCAAACGGCGTAACCGTGATGGAGTCAACTCCGGCAAGAGCAGCGCTCATTGCCTCGGTCTGGCTTCGCAGAAGGTTCACATGGGCGTCATAGATAGTCTGGTTATACTTCGACGTCGACGCGTGAACGTGCATCTTGCATGCCTCGGTGCTTGCCGGCTTATACTGTTCGACAATCTGCGCCCATAGCAGACGGGCGGCGCGGAACTTTGCGAGTTCCATGAAATAGTTCGTCGAGATGCCCATGTTGAACTTGATGCGCGAGGCAATCTCGTCGGCGCCCATGCCGGCATCGGTCAGCAGGGTCATCCACTGTGCACCCCAGCTCAGCGCATAGCCGAGTTCCTGATAGATGTAGGCACCGCCATTGGTGAAGAGTTCGGAATCTACGCTGAGAACGCGCAGATTCTTGACCGGAGCGGCAATCGCAAGCAGGGCCGTTGCCGAGGCAACGGGGTCCAGGGGAGACTTGCTGCCATGTTTCAGCTCGCGCTTCCACGGATTGAAGCGAACGCTGCCGCGGAATGTCTCCGCAGCGCCGGCGCTGACAACATACTCGACCAGCAGGCCGGTCAGGTCCGCGACCTTGCGCATGCAGCAGCTCAGGTTGACCTCCGTCTTCGCCAGGTCGATGCCGTTTAGGAACGTAGCTACTGCCTCGGCCGTTACCTCCGGCATGTGCCAGCCGATAGATGTCGCCCCCTTTTGGAGTACGTCAAGCGCCTTCGCGTTGGCGTCGGCCGCATTGTCTGCGATAATCTCCTGACGAATGATCCAGTCATTGTCAGCACGCGTGCCGCGAACGTAGGGGAACTCTCCCGGGAGGCTGTCGGTTGTCTTGAAATCGGCAATATCCTCGCGACGGTACATCGGGTTGACATTGAACCCCTCGTTGGTGCGCCAAACGAGCTTCTTCTCGAAAGGAACGCCTTTAAGGTCAACGTCGACCTTAGCGCGCCACTCTTCATAGCTAACCGGGGGAAACATGTCAAAAAGTTTTTCGTTATGTTCTGCCATGTTGTTGGTTATAAGGTTATACTGTTATCTATCCGCAAAGATAGCATTTTTTACGCAATCCGACAAAAAATTCGTCTATCCCCGCTCTCCGAATAATTGGATTTGCACATATTTACACGCGCATTGTGGATGTTTCGGAATCGGAGCCGGCAATATAAGAGGAGAGGGTAAAAAAAAGCGGGTCCCGGTCGGAGAATGCCCAGTTCTCCGACTTCGGGGCCCGCTTTTTGTGGGGGACCTGCATTGCCGATCGGGTACATTCCTCCTCTCCCGCGACCTGTCCGGGTATGGTTGGCAGCGACCGGGACGGATCGCCGCGCGCTCATGGTGGATTCAGACTTGTTACGGACGTTGGCAGGGGTCCCTCCCCACTTCGGCCCTGATGTGCTCTTCGCTGCATTGTCGGGTTTCGGTATCCGCACGTGTGCAGACCTCGACCGGGCGGTCACAGCCCCGCCCAAACATTGATTTCACTTAGTCCGGAGCGCTGACGCTTCAGTCCGCTGCGAACGAGTGCAAAGTTACGACGCAAAAGAACGTGGCGACCGTAGAATTCAGGGCGGCGCACGCGCCGCGGGTTCAACAGAGCTATGACCGCGACATGGAGAAAGCCCCCGCGCAGAGACTTGAGAACGCTCTGCGCGGGGGCTCATCTTGGTTTGCGCGGATCGGTTATTCCGCGGCGGGGAGTTGGGAGAGGAGGGTCTTTACGGCGGCGATGAGCTGGTCATCGGTGCCGTTGATAACCGACGCAGGGTTGTTGTAGACAATGACGTCGGGGTTGAGCTGGGTGTTCTCGAGAACCGTGCCGTCCATGCCGCGCGAGGTTACCTGCGGAATGCCGAATACGAGCGACGGGTCAACCTGATTTTCCCACCATACGGCGGTCATCGTTCCCGGCACCGGGGCGCCAACGAGCTTGCCCAGGCCGAGGGTCTTGTAGACGAACGGTGTGCCGTGGGCGTCCGAGTAGTTGCTTTCGTTGACGAGCATCGCCGAGGGTTTGGTCCACTGCGTAAAAGGCTCCGAGCCGATATATTGGCCGCGCGGAGTGAATCGAACATATTCCTTTCCGCTGAGAAGAATGGCAATGTCGTTATGGAGCCATCCACCGCCGTTCCAGCGGGTGTCGACAACTACGGCGTCGCAGTTGCGGTACTTGCCGAGCAGTTCCGAAAAGACTTCGCGGAAGCTCGGAGAATCCATGCCCCGGACGTGTACGTAGCCGATGCGCCCGCCGGAGAGGGAGTCGACCACGTGCTGGTTGCGTTCAACCCAACGGCGGTAGAGCAGGCCGGAAACGGCGCCCTGCGATATAGGTTTGACCGTGATATCCTCTGTCTTGCCGCCGCGGCGCTTGACGGTCAGGCGTGTGCGCTTGCCGGCTTTGGCTTCGAGCAGGGGATAGTAGTCGCTGCCCGCCCGGATTTCGGTGCCGTCGATTGCAAGAATGATGTCGCCGGGCTTGACCGAGGCGGACTTGGCGGCGAGGGGTCCGCGGTTGATGACTTCGGCAACTTTCAGGCCGTCGCCCTTATGGTCGGGGTCATAGAAAGCGCCGAGCGAGGCGGTCTGACGTCCGGCGCCGGGGGCGTAATAGCGGCCGCCGGTATGCGAGGCGTTCAGTTCGCCGAGAATTTCGCTGAGCAACTCCGCGAAGTCGTAATTGTTGTCGATGTGGGGCAGGAAGCGGCGATATTCGCGGCCATAGAAATCCCAGTCGACTCCGTGGAGGTTGGCGTCATAGAACTTGTCTTTGACCTGCTTGTGCATGTGGTCGAAAATATATTCGCGCTCACGTGCCGGCGAGTAGTCGCGGTCGGCAGCGAACTCAACGGTCTCTTTCGAGCCTGAGCCGAGGTTGATTTTGGCAATCTGCCAACCGCCGAGATATGCGTTCTCACCTTTCGAGTCCGGTTCGAGCGAGCTATATCCCGCTCCCGAGGTCAGCACTTTTGTGTCGCCCTTTCGGATATCCTTTACCCAGAGGTCACCGTCCTTGATATAGTAAAATTTAGTGCCGTCGTTGCTGAGCAAATAGTCGCCATAGAAGCCGGCGCCGGGAGTCAGACGCACGATGCGGTACTTGGCGTTGGCCAGATCGAATTCCAGAGGCTTGACCTTCTCTTTCTTCTCCTTTTCGTCGTCTTTATCCTTGTCGTCATCCTTTTTCTTGTCGTCCTTCTTGTCGGCATCGGCCAGGGCCACTTCCTCTTCGCTCATGCGGAAGCGGTCATAGGCCTCGCCGTCAAGAAACATCGCATATACATCGTCCTGCGCCCCCCAGGAGCCGTGGCTGCGATAACCGTTGCGATCCGTGGACCAGAGCACGGCCTTGCCTCCGAGGGCCCACTTGGCGCCGCCGTCGGAGTAGCCGCTCTCGGTGAGGTCTACAACCTCTTTGCCGTCGGCGCTGACAAGTGCGATGTCGGTGTTGTTCCAGCCGCCCGTGCCGATATAGTCAATCAGCAGCCAGCGCGAGTCGGGAGCCCATTCAAAGGAGATGTCGCCGTCGGTATATGAATAGTTATACTTGCCGTCGAGCACCGTCTTGACATTTTTGCCGTCGGCGTCGATTACCCGCAACTCCTGACGGTTCTCAAGAAATGCAATCTTCTTGCCGTCGGGCGAATATGCGGGCTGGAATGCCGGCAGAGAGTCCTTTGAGGCGTAAAGAGGCTTCTCGACGATGTCGGTGGCATAGGTGAAATGCTTCTCCTTCTTGTCGGCGAGCGTCGACGTGAACAGTTGCCAGAGACCGCCGCGTTCCGAGTCATAAACCAGCGAGCGACCGTCGGGAGCGAAGTCGACGTTGCGCTCCTGCTCGGGCGTGTTGGTGATTCGCTTGGTCGTTTTATATTTTACCGACGTGACATAGACGTCGCCGGCATGGATAAACGCGATTTCCTCACCGTCGGGGCTGACGCTGACCGAACGGGCGTTGTAGCTGCTCGACGATTTGACAACCTCGGGAGTGAACTTGTCGGCAATAATCTCCACGTTGACCTTCTGCGGTTCGTTGGCTCCGGGAGCCAGGGTGTAGAGCTCGCCATTCCAGGAGAATGCGAGGGTGCCGTTATTTGCCGCCGAGAGCGAACGCACCGGGTGGCGCTCGAAGCGGGTCAGCGGCGTGGAGGTCGATGCCCCGAGGGCACGACGGTGCACGTTCATCGTGCCGTTGCCATCTTCCGTCAGATAGTAGAACTCATTGGCCGACGCCCAGACAGGGCTCTGATTTTGCACATTCGACTGAGTCTGCTGAGTGAACTTGCCGCCGTCGTAGAGCCAGATGTCGGCGGTTCCCGACGAGTGCTCGTGCTTGCGGAGCACGTCCTCATAGCCCTTGCGGTCCTGGAAGAGGATGCGCCCCTGCGAATCGATGTTCAATGCCGTGGCAGGCCACGAGAACAACATTTCCGGGCGCGCCGGGTTGCTGACTCCGACCTTGTAGAGCTGGGCCTGGAATGCACCCTGCATGGCTTGTCGGTCCGGGAGAAGATTGGTCGAGAAAATAATGGTGTCGTTACCCTGCCAGCCCAGCAGTTGCTCCTTGGCCGAATTGGTTGTCAGCCTGCGGGACGTGCCGCCGCCTGCCGGCATGACATAGACGTCGGTGTTATTATCGAAACGGTCCGAGTTAAAAGCAATCCGGGTGCCGTCGGGACTCCAGAACGGACGCGTGTCATAGGCGGCATCTGTTGTTAGCTGCGTTGCGCGGCCGCCGCCGACGGGCACGGTGAAGATGTCACCTTTGTAGGTGAAAGCAATCGTCGAACCGTCGGGCGAGATTGAGGCATTACGCAGCCACAGAGGGGCATCTGCGGCCCCGGATGCAAGCGTGGCGCCGAAAAGCGCCATTGCTGACAGGAGTTTTTTCATCATAATGCGTGAAGTCTGAAATGGTTTGTTGGCAAAGTTACGATTTTTTCCCGAGAATTGCATCAATAATGTTCTCGCATGCCGACTTGCCCCCGGGCGGCGTTAAAAAATCACGGGTATATTGGGCCCGTCCTGCTTTAAGAGTGTCGTTACCTGAGATGACAATTTCAATGAACCTCTCAATATGCTCACAATCGCCACCTTGATAATGCAGGTCAAGCGCCCGATGACGCATTTCGTTAACCGTCTCACCCATTTCCGAGGAGCCGTCAACGCGTGTAAGAAACATCACAGGATTATCGGTTGCCAAATATTCCATTGCAAACGAACCGCAGTCGTGAATCATTGCGTCGGAGTGCTTAAATAACCCGAGATATTCGCCTTCATCAACCTGACTCCATGATGCATCAGCCCATTGGCGATAATAATTATCCGTTTCTTCTTTGCCCCATATTTTTTCGAGCTTTCCACGTAACAACGGATGAGGTTTGAAAGCCCATTGAATACGATCGGAATACTTTTCAGCAATTTTAAGCATCAGTGGGCCAGTGGTCAAAAACGTAGATAGTTGTATCCAATTCTCCGGATTAATGGAGTGATGCGGAGCGAATATTATGCGCTTCTTGCCGGGAGACACTTTCCATGGATCGGGAATTTGTGATTTAGGTATGAGTATCTCGTCCATGATTGGCAGACCCGTGGCGAGTCCGTTAAATTTACGTTGAGAACTCAGAGCTGCATAAGTACGGAGGTTCAATTCGTTTTCATAATAATTTTGCCAACAATAATGAAGTAGCGGGGCATCGACGGCCCATTTTTCGACAGAACTGTGGATAGCATAATCACAGTAACAATACAATGTCTTCAGATTGTTGTAATAGGAATGTTGTGGCACGTTGGCATCAGCGTAGGGTTTGGGTGAAAAGACAATATCGGGATGTAACACTTTACAAACGTTCTCATCTTCAGCGAGTTCGATGACATCATAACCTTTCTTCTTGCAATAAGCCCATATGCGCTCACAATCGCTTTCATATGACGATTTTACTATTACAAGTTGTGGAGCAAAACGAGGGTGGCGTAGCATTGCCAAATATAGCAATTCCGTTTTCCATATGCTGAGCGTTACCAGCTGAAAAACTACTGATATTTGCTTTTTATGACGAACACGAAACACTTTCAACGGAACATACAGCGGTTTGTACATACGTCTCCGCATGTCGTCATATAGTTGTTTGATGGCATTTACTGCCCGTCTGACCTTTTTTGAATGCATAATATAATGTGCGCTATACAAATAGCTTCAACCATTGAGGCATAATATTGTGTATATCTAACGAATGTAAAAAATCAGGATGCGTAGCAAGAATTCGGTTTCGTAGCTTCGGAGAATCCATAAGCTCGCTCAGAGATGTGGCATATCCGTCAATGTCGCCGGTAGGGACGAGAACCCCGCGGCCGTCGCCAAGTAGCTCGCAAACGCCGGCCGAACAACCGTAGGCAATCGGTGCGACGCCGTGTTGCATGGCCTCGACGAGAGACATGGGCCACCCCTCAACTTCTGATGTAAGACAGAGGATAGACGCAGTTGCAAGGTATTGCGACGGATTACGTGAATATCCACAAAATTCCACTCGCGTAAGATCCAAATCGTAAGCTAACTGCTGAAGATTGCTCAGTTCAGGACCATCACCGATGATTTTAAGAATCCAATCTTTATGTTTCTCCGTAACCAGTGCAAACACACGTAGTAAATTATCTACACGTTTATCAGCATATGAAAGACGTCCTAAATAGATAATCTCCTTACGCTTCACAAGGGTTGTCGTAACCATGCGGGAGATTGGATTATAAATACTGATAAACTTATCGGCAACTTCGGGAAAAATCTCTACGAGTTGTTGACGATAGCCCTCACAAAGCGTTACAAAATAGTCAACATTGGCAGCCGTTCTGCCCGAACGGCAACGGTAACGCCGATTGTATGTCTTAAATAGCTTATTACGCAGATGCTTTAATATATACCATTTAAAATATGATATAGAATTTCGCTTATCTCCGCGGAACGAATCTTTCAACCTCACTTGAAAGAAAGGAGTACTATGGAGATGGTATATTATTTTGGCATCGGGGTTAAGGACTCGCCGCAGCATGGGAATTTCATAAAACTCGTCGCCTATAAGCCATAAAATATCGCCACCTAAACCGCAAATACATTCAGCAAGTTTCGAAGTAGTTGTCTCGCTATAGTGAGCGAGGGGTGTATCAATTATAATTACGTCGGAGTATAATTTGTCCACACGTTCGCGACATTTGTCAAGCAGTTTCCCCGTAATCAGGACAACTTCATACTCTAATCGGGGTAAATTACTGACAATGATATCTGTAACAGTTTCTGCGCCACCTCCAAGATATTGAGGAATAACGGCAATTATGCGTTTCATACTAATTACGTGGAACCATCCTGCAAATATTGTAAAATACTTTTGACGCAATCCAAGCCATACGTTTGGCGCGCTTTGAGGAGTTTATACTCGGATTACTGAATGTATGGCGATGTGGCCGACCAAACATCAAATGCCGTCGATAATCTCTTATAAGCATGAAACATTCTTGCCATGAACAGCCTAATGCAATACGGTAAGTAATCAAATCCTGATATTCATATGCCGTGGTTTGGTTCAATCCTACAATGGCGTCAGATGACAATAGATCGTTATGTTGAGAAAGAATCCGCTGCTTATACTTGACGAGTTTGGTCAGAGCCTCAGCACGCCTGCGAATATGGGGAATAGATTTATCGTTTGTCGCATTATTACTGTGGACATGATAGAGGTGAAGCTGGCGATTTATTATAGTAAGTCGCGGATTACACATAAGGGCAGACCACATGAAAATCTCGTCCTCCCCTATATGTAAGCCTTCAACGAAGCGCAAATGATTTCGTTGAATGAATTCTCTCCGGAAAAAGGAAGACCACACGCTCCATAAAGCCTGATATTCAAGTAATCCCTTCGTTCTATCCAAAAAATCTCGCACATTGGGACAAGAGATTTCGGATGACTCTATAACACCCGCTTCAGAAACTCCAACATCCAAATCATGATAATCACAAGAGTTTATTTCGCGAAAAAGAAACCTCATCATATCCGCTCCGATACTATCAGCAATCTCTACCAATGAGGGGAGTGTATTAGCCATTAGTAGGTCATCGGCGTCAAAGAAATAAAGATACTCACCGCGTGCTATCTCTATTGCCTCATTTCGGGCAACACTTACTCCCAAATTCTTTTGGTGCAATAGTCTGATATTCGTCGGATATCGATCTACCCAAACTTGAACCTTATCCGAACCATTGTCGGTAGAACCATCATCAATTACGATAATCTCCCAAAAGTCATTTGCACATGCTACAAATTGCTCGATAGCAATATTGCGCAAAGTACGATCAAGAAATCGGCCGGCATTATAAAATGGGATAATTACGCTAATTTTGGGAGAATTCATTGCAATAATTTAAGATATGAGTTTACGGCCGAATAGGTATCGAAACGCTTCACATAATCGGGATAAAGTTTACGACGCATGTCTATATCATCAGGGCTATTCATAAGCGATGCTATGCCTGCTGCCAAAAGTCGGACGTTACCTGGTTGCACCCCAATACCACGCCCCTCTGAAAGAATCTCTTCAACTCCTCCGCTGCATTTGAATGCTATAGGGACTACACCTGCGGCCATTGCTTCGATAAGGACCAATCCCCACCCTTCTATATTTGATGGAAGACAGAGAATTGATGCCGTTGAAAGATGCTCGGCAAGATTAGTAGTATATGGTAGAAATGTATAGTTTTTTAACCCAAGTATGCGAGCCATGTACTCGAGGTAACCTCTATCAGGACCATCACCAACAATTTTTAATTTCCATTCAGGATAATGCCTGAAAAGTCTCTCCCAAGCTCGCAATAAACTATCAACCCCTTTCTCTGTACAATTCAGACGCCCAGCAAAAAGGACTTCTTTTTGTTTGGGAATTTCAGCCAACGGAAGTAATTCCGTTAGAGTAGCTGGATTATACACAACTGTAACCTTTGATTTATTGTCATTGGCCCGAAATCCAAGATATCGATTCATTTGCTGTCGATATGCCTCTGCGAGGACGACAAAATGATTCGAGTTATCATATATTGACTGATAATATTTACTATAGCGACGAGCGAAAACCTTGAACCATTTCTCCCTCAGGTACTTTCCGAAATACCATTTTACCTCTCTACGGATTTGGGCTATAACATTGAGATATTCACGAGTCCCGACAATCTTGCTTACCGCCTGCCAACTTGGCATTGTATGAAGATGAAATATCAGATTTCGACCTCGGAGTTCATCTCGATAAAGTTTTGGATTAAACGGTATAAAACCTGCATAGACGATATTTAACGCAGTCGATGCCTTCAAAGCGTCAAGCATTATCAACCCAGCATTTTCCCCGGTAATCTCAGAATCACCAATATTAACCGGAGTAACGTTGAATCCGACTTCCTCACCTGTACGTATGGCCATTTCATTGGTTTGGACACAGATAATTTGAACTGAGTAGCAATATTTTTTTACCAGTTCACCAAATATGATATTGGTAACTTTCTCCGCTCCGCCTCCTAGATAAGAAGGAATCAATATAGCGATATGTTTTGCATTAAGTTCCGGATTCATATTCATGAGATATGGATTAGTTTGTGGGTTTGGAGGGAGAGGCGCCAGCGGGGGTGGGCCTTGATGTAATCGATGCAGGCGTCGGTATTGGTGCAGCTCAGCGGCTGGAGGCAGTGGGCAGACGCTTCCGGGAGCTGCGCGGCAACGGCCTCAGGGTCACATCCCGAGGTGAGCACGAGTTTCAGCTCGTCGATACGGCCAATGGCGTAGGGCGGTTTCTTGGGCGAGCAGGTCACCCAGTCGACGTTGGCGGGCAGGGGCAGCGAGCCGTTGGTTTCGACGTGCACGCGGCGGCCGGCGGCGTGGAGGGCGTCGACAAGCGACGCCGTAAGCTGCAGGGCAGGCTCCCCGCCGGTAATGATGACAATCCGCGCCGGGAACTTGCGCACTGCGTCAACAACCTCCCGCTCGGTCATTTCGCGAAATGAAGCGAAGTCCGTGTCGCAAAACTCACACGCGCGGTTGCAGCCGCTAAGGCGTACGAACACGGCGGGGCAGCCGGTGTGGACGCCCTCGCCCTGCAGCGAGTAAAAAATCTCATTTACCCTCATTATACTCCTCCCACACAATCTGCGCAAGATAGCGGCTGCTGCGGCAATGCAGGTCAGCGACACCCTCTGATATAAGTTGCGCGGTTTCGGAATTATAGAAAATCCCGACCGCCTCTTCGAGAGGCAGGTCATATAGCTCACTTATCGCCGCAATGACGCGCGACATTTTTTCATCGAGAATTGTTTCAAACGCTTCGTCTCTCATAGTCTTATGCTATCAATAAACTTCAGCTGCTCCTTCAATATACGGTCGGCACATATGCAAATCTGCATGTTAGGACGCTCATAGACCAAGCGGCGAAGAGCCTCTTCCTTAGTAATGTCGCCTGAAAAATAGAGATCGATAGTGCGGAAAACCTTATCGTCGGCAATGCCTCCGACAATCATGTCATAACCGTCCACCGCACCTCCGCGTCGGCAGTTCATGACAAAATCAAGCCAACGCTCGTCGTAGGCGTCGAAACGCAGCACTCTTCCATTCTCAATGTTATCGTTCAACTCATAGACGTTTAGCCAGGCTTCTTTATTCCTGCGCAAAAAGCGTTCGGCATACTTTTCGGCCTGTTCGCGGATTTCCGTCAGATAAAAACCGCGTCCAAAGTCAAGAAAGTCCCGCGAATGTGCGGTATCAGGGCTTTCGACCCTGACATATGAGGTATGGTAGACTATCATCGTGCAAGCACTCCTTTCTCTTTCATAAATGATATCAAATCTTCCATCAGATACTCCTTGCCAAAGGAGTGGAGAACATCATAGGACGGAACGATGTACTCGTCAAGTATGCCCGACGATTTCAACCGAGCGTAAACCTCGCGCTGCGTGAGTTGAAGCCGTCGGGAAAGGTTCCCGATGCTGAAAGTTATGAATGAGAGGATATCGCGGTTCATGGTATTGCCGATTTAGCGTATATATGAGGCGACGTTGCCTTCGCTTTCCTGCACGTCGACGCGGATGCAGGTTGGAATTTGGTCGCAGATCCAGCTGGCAATGTTTTCAGCGGTCGGGTTGAACGGGAGCACCTCGTTGAGGTTGGCATGGTCGAGCTGCGAGGTTATGCGCCGCTTGATTGCGGTGAAGTCTTCAACCATTCCGTTCTCGTTAAGTTCCTCGGCCTGACAGGTGACGGTTATCATCCAGTTATGGCCGTGCAGGTTGCGGCACTTGCTCTCGTAGTTGAGCGTAAGCGAGTGTGACGCGGATATTTCTAATCTTTTTGTGACTATATACATGGTTCGGGGAGGGGGTTTACGGGGTTCAGGCCGATTTCGCGGGCCAGCGGGAGCATGAACTCGTAGGCCGCGGCGCGGTCGTTGGGAATTCTGCCGTCGAGAATGGCTTCTTTGATGGCTTCTTTGAGTACCTTTATCGGCTGCGAGGGGGGGATGTCGAAAATGGCCATGATGTCGTTGCCGGTAATGGGCGGCTGGAAGTTGCGTATGCGGTCGCGTTCTTCGAGCTCCACGAGTTTGCGGCGCACAATGGCGAAGTTGTCAAGACACTTGCGCAACTTTTCCGGCCTCCCGGTGGTGATGTCGGCCTCGCAGAGGGTCATGAGCTTATCAACATCATCGCCGGCATCGAAAAGGAGCCGGCGAACGGCACTGTCGGTAACAATATCTTCGCTGAGAATAATCGGGCGCATATGTAGCTCCACCATGTTCTGCACAAACTTCATCGGCTCACCCAGAGGCAGGCGCAGGGACCGGAAAATCTCCGGCACCATCTTGGCTCCGACAAAATTATGGTTATGGAACGTCCACCCGATTTTAGGGTCCCAACGCTTGGTGCGCGGCTTTGCGATATCGTGGAGCAGGGCTCCCCAACGCAACCATATGTCGTCGCTCTTCTCGGCAACCTTGTCAAGCACTTTCATGGTATGGTCAAAGTTGTCTTTATGCGCGCGGCCATTGACAACGTCGACCTTCTGCATCTCTTCAAGCTCGGGAAGAATAAAGTGTAGCAGGCCGGTTTCGAGGAGCAGGCGCCAACCGATCGAAGGCTTGGGCGCACGCATTATTTTATTGAGTTCGTCGGCAATGCGCTCGCGCGAGATGATTTCCAAGCGTGAGGCGTTGCGGCATATTCCCTCATAGGTAATCGCGTCGATTGTGAAGCGCAGCTGAGTTGCGAAACGAACGGCGCGCATCATGCGCAGGGGGTCGTCGCTGAATGTGACGTCCGGGTCGAGGGGCGTGCGAAGAACGCGCCGCTCCATGTCGATCAGGCCACCACACATGTCGACGATGCCGCTGAAACCGTCGGCATTCACGCGCATCGCCAGGGCATTAACAGTAAAATCGCGGCGCGAAATGTCGTCTTCGAGGGTTCCGTCTTCAACTACCGGCTTGCGCGAGTCGTGGGAGTAGCTCTCCTTTCGGGCTCCGACGAATTCGAGTTCGAGATTGCGCAGGGTTACACGCGCGGTTCCGAAGTTCTTGAACACGGCGAGATGCGCCCCGCGACCCAGACGTTTGCTGACCGCGCGGGCCAACTCGATTCCGGAACCTACGGTCACGAAATCGATATCCTTGCTCGGGCGCTCGAGAATGCAGTCGCGCACGTAGCCGCCAACGGCATATGCGTCGAGGCCGAGTTCATCGGCTATAGCACCGACAAGTCGCAGGGTTTCTATGTCGTCAGCGGGTATGTTCATATAAGCGGCATGATTTCTTCGGGAGCGGTAGTGAGGCATTCGAGACCCGCGGGGGTTACAACGTATGTGTTCTCGATGCCGATAGCCCCGAAGCCGGGAATAACGAATTTAGGTTCGACGGCAATGACGTTGCCCTCCCCGAGAATCGCCTTCGACCGCGGAGCCAGCACCGGAAGTTCATTGACCTGAATGCCGACACCGTGGCCAACGAAGCCGGCATGCTGCCTATGGCCCATGAAGTATTTTTCCAGCCCTTCGGCACGGGCAATCTCAATAGCAAGTTCATAGAGACTCTTCGCCTCGACGCCCGGGTTGGCGGCATCAGCTATGGCGTGGCATATATTGCGCGAACATAGCCATGCCTTCATAACCTTCGGGTCAGCCGTTTCGTTCGTTCGGGCGTTGATATACATGCGGGTCATGTCGGTCATGTAGCCGTTGAAGCATCCGTTCATATCGACCATCACAACGGCTCCCGGCTTGATTTCCTCGCCCGAAGCCCCGACGGGAAGCGCAGGGCTGATTCCGGCACCGCCCATAGCGAAGTCATATGGCGAAGGGGTGTCGGCATTTCGCCCGGTGAGAACCGAGCCCATGTGGAGTTCCATCGAAGCGCCGTTGACACGAAAAATTCCAAGACACCCCTCGAGCCGCAGGTAATATTCTATTGCGGCCTGCAGTTCAATGTCAGTCATTCCCTTACGGAACATTCGGGGGATGCGCTGATAGACGGCGCTCTGTCTGATGCCGTCGCTGCGCAGGGCATCGATTTCAGAGGGGGTTTTAATGGCACGCGCAGCCATGATTGCCGGGCTGACGTTGATCAGCCGGTCAGCACCGAGGGCTTTTTGCAGGCGTTCGGCATCGGCCCACGCCAGAGTGCTGAGCTCAAGTCCGAGTTCGGGAATGCGCGAGTCAATATCTTCGGGTTTGCGGATATACGTGATTCCGTCGCCACTGAGTTCAAGCGGGCGCTTGATGAAGTAGCGCGGCGCAATGTCGGGCCCCACAAGCATGTAGCCGGCAAAGACGCGCCCCGTCAGATAAAAGATGTTGGCGTTATCGCATATTAACGCCGGGCAGCTTAGCTTCAGGCGCTCCAGCCTGAGCTGCTGCTCAGCCGGAGAGAGGAGACACACGTTATTGTTCATTTTTTCGTCGGATTAAAAATCAAACCTACCTTTTCGAGTCCCTCTACGCGCTCGGGACGCATGACGTGGCGCAGACGCACAGGGACGCCGTTGATAAGCCGGTAGTCCATATACAACGTGTCGATTTTCTCGAAAGTTGTGCCCTGCCCCCTGCCCTGCCAGTTTCCGTAGACGTCGGCAAGAGTGATGCAGAAGGTGTCGCGCCGGATTTCGACATGGCCTCCCGGAGCGGGCATATGGCTCTCAAGCTCGACCCAAAGATTACTGTATGGGTAATCATTCGTGTGGCGCACGAACAGTTCCAGCCTGCCGCAGGCAATGCTGTCACCAATCTGCGGAAGATAGACAAACGTTCGCGCATAAGACCACCCTTCAGTAGGGTCAATATCGCTGAAGCAGCTATAACTGTCGGGGTTATAGATGCACGAACATGCGGCGAGCATGGCCGCAAGGAGCAGGAGGGCGAACTTATTTCGGAGGGTCATTTTTCGGGTCCGGGCGAGGCGCGACGTTGTTGCCTTCGGGCTGCTTGCCCTGGGCGGGTTTCTTTTTTTTCTTCTTCTTTTTCTTGCGATCGAAACGATTGATGTTGTCCTGATCCAGAAGGTCAACCCTGCGGTTCTCGCGGGCTTCGGCCTCGACGTCTTCGTCACGCTTAAGCCGGGCGGGTTTCTCACCGGCCTTGTTCATCTCAATGATTTCCCATGCCCGCTCGCGGTCAATAACCGTGAGGTTCGCGGGAATCTTGCGGTCGGACGAATAGGCAATCGCGCCTTTGAAGATGTCGGCTTTGAAGTAATACCATGTCGCATCAGCCGTTTCGAGGTGCACATCCTTGGGCGGCAGCCGGCGACCGGCTTCCATGTAGGCGTCAACCTCGAAATTGAGGCAACACTTGAGTTTTGCACACTGTCCGGCGAGCTTCTGCGGGTTGAGCGAAAGGTCTTGGAAGCGAGCCGCTCCCGTACTTACGCTGACGAAGTTGTTGATCCACGTCGAGCAGCATAGCGGACGTCCGCACGGACCGATGCCGCCGATGCGGCCGGCTTCCTGACGGGCGCCGATCTGGCGCATTTCGACGCGCACCTTGAAGGCCTCGGCAAGCACTTTGATGAGTTGCCGGAAGTCAACGCGCTCGTCGGCAATGTAGTAGAATATCGCCTTTTGGCCGTCGCCCTGAAATTCGACGTCGCCGATTTTCATGTTCAGGCCGAGCTCTACGGCAAGTTTGCGTGCGCGGATCATTGTTTCCTCCTCGCGCGCCTTCGACTCCTCATATTTCTCGATGTCGGCGGGCTTGGCCAGACGGAACAGGCGTTTGAGTTCCGTGTCGCGTCTGACTCCTGCGCGCTTCATCTGAAGAAGCACAAGCGGACCGGTCAGCGTCACCGTGCCGATGTCGTGGCCGGGCATCGACTCCACGGCAACCACGTCGCCGGCCGATACGTCAAGACCGAGCGAATTCAGATAGTATCCCTTGCGGGTGTTCTTGAACTGCACTTCGACGATGTCACACTGCTGCATGGCGCCGGGAACGTCTTCGAGCCAGTTGAAGCAGTGTAGTTTCCCACGGGGCACGTCAACGTTGCGGTGATGGCGGATTTCGCTATCGGGAATGATGTTTATGTCGTCAATCTCGTCCATTACTTGGCGAATGCTACGGAGCGGGTTTCACGGATTACGGTAATCTTTACCTGTCCGGGATAGGTCATCTCGTCTTGAATCTTCTGGGCGATTTCGGCCGAGAGCTTCTCAGTCTCGGCATCGTCAATCTTGTCTGCCCCGACAATTACGCGAAGTTCGCGACCGGCCTGAATTGCATATGTCTTGATTACGCCGGGATAACTCAAGGCAAGCTGCTCGAGGTCGTTGAGACGTTTGAGATATGCCTCGACGATTTCGCGGCGTGCACCGGGACGCGCACCCGAAATGGCATCGCAAATCTGCACGATGGGAGCCAACAGTGTTGTGGCTTCGATTTCATCATGGTGGGCACCGATGGCATTGCAGATGTCGGGCTTCTCCTTATATTTCTCGGCGAGTTTCATGCCGAGGAGTGCATGAGGCAGTTCGGGTTCTTCATCAGGCACTTTGCCTATGTCGTGGAGCAGGCCGGCGCGACGTGCTTTCTTGGGATTCAGGCCAAGTTCGGAAGCCATTACGGCGCAGAGGTTAGCCGTTTCGCGGGCGTGCTGAAGGAGATTTTGGCCGTAACTCGAGCGATATTTCATCTTGCCGACCATGCGGATAAGCTCGGGATTGAGACCGTGGATGCCCAGGTCAATGGCCGTGCGCTTGCCGGTTTCAATAATCTCCTCTTCAACCTGCTTGCGCACTTTGGCAACGACCTCTTCTATGCGGGCGGGATGTATGCGTCCGTCGGCCACGAGCTGGTGCAGGGCCAGGCGGGCAATTTCGCGACGCACAGGATCGAAACCGCTGAGCACAATAGCCTCGGGGGTATCGTCAACAATTATTTCAATGCCGGTGTGGGCCTCGAGAGCGCGTATATTGCGGCCCTCGCGACCGATGATGCGACCCTTAATCTCGTCGTTGTCAATATGGAACACTGTGACGGAGTTCTCGACCGCCGTCTCCGTAGCCACTCTCTGAATCGTTTGTATAACAATGCGTTTTGCCTCCTTATTGGCGGTCAGCTTCGCCTCGTCCATGATTTCGTTAATGTAACTTGCGGCAGCAGTCTTGGCCTCATCCTTCATGCTCTCTACGAGCTTCTCTTTCGCCTCCTCCGAGCTGAGGCCCGAAAGATGCTCGAGAGTGTCGATGGCGTTGCGGTGCATCTTGTCGAGTTCCGACTTCTTCTCTTCGCAGATTGCGAGCTGAGCCTCGAGATGGGTGCGTGTCTGCTCGTTCTCGTTCTTGGCGCGTTGGTTTTCGCTCTGCTGCTGATTGAGTTGGAGTTCGCGCTGCTTCGCGCGGGCTTCGCTCTGCTGAACTTTCTGCAGGCGCTGGTTTGCCTGGCGCTCGGCGTCGTTGGTAATCTTTAGAGCTTCTTTCTCGCCCTCGCGGATTTTGTCTTTCTTGATTCCCTCTGCCTCAATGCGGGCCGCGGAAATTATTGCCTTCGCGCCGGAATTGGTCATGGTGCGCTGCACTATCAGAGCGGCGATGGCGCCGATTGCCAATGCAACGATTGCAATTATCACTGATACTATCATTTGTTTTTTTGTTGTTGATTTGGTTTATTATTGAGTTCGTAACTAAGTTAATTCATAGCAAAAACGAGCGCAACCCTCTCCGGCAGACCCGCTGCAACAGCGGCCCCGGGCAGGGTTGGGTGCGTGGGCGACTCCTCGCTTGGAGTCCCATTGTTGGTTATGATCAGGATTGCGGACCTCCGGTCTCGAGGCCGGGGAGGTTTCTGAGTGTCTCGTCGAGAGAGGCCTCCAGATCACGAAGTTCAGTCAGCGAGCGCTCGCCGCGCAGATAGAGCAAGGCAAATTGAAATGCCACGCGGGCCATTACTTTCAGATGAGGTTCGGCCGCAAAAGTTTGTGACGCCCAGCGGTGCCAGAGGTCGTTGACCATCTTCTCGGCCCTGCGCACGAGTTCTTCCTCCGAGCGCTCAACGGCCAAAGGAATCTTAGGCTGCCCGGCGAGTTGGATGGTTATGTTCTGTTTGTCGGCCAATTTTTATCAGCAAGCTTTGAGTTCAGCAATACATCGATCAATTTCACGCACCAATCCGGCCAACATCGCCCTGCTCTGCTCCGCCTGTTCGGGGGTAACAGTAACGGCACGCATAACGGTCAGATACTCATTGTCGGCCTTCAGTCGGGAGATCTCCGCCTCAAGCTCTGCCACCCGGACCTCGAGGCACGACTTTTGCGCACGCTCTGCCTCGATAGCTTGGGCAAGCAACCGTTGGCGGTCCGCAATGGCGGCCACTTTCGCCTGAATACTGCCTGCTATGTCCTGAACGTTTTGGGCCATATTTGCCGAATTGTCACCACAAAGTTAAGCATTCTCGCCCACAACGCCAAAAAATTCCGCGTTTTTGTCAACGAAACTTTTGCATTTCGTTTGTTAAATCAGAGCCGCGCGCCCGCGCCTCAGCGACACGGCTCGACGTGGAACCGGTTGTATTATATTCATTGTTTAACATATAATGACGGCAGGAAGCCTGAGATGCTCCCGCCGTCATATTTCTGTATGTATCAGTGCTTATCTGCGCTGGCCTCTGCCTCCCTGACGGGGTTGCATTGGCTTGGCATCTTCGGTCAGTTTAAGTTCTGTGCCATTGGAAAGCTCCACTTCATAACCACCACGTTTGCGAGAAATCTCCACAATGGTCAGTCCTTTGAAGTTTGTTTCCACATATTTGGATATGGCAGCGGGAATTATCGCTGTCGGAACAGAAGAATCATGGGCGGCCTTGACTTCCTTCCACTGACCGTCAGAGGTGAAATCGACCTCGGCACCGCTCATGAAATCCACCTCATACTCCACACCTCTATGGCCAGAGTCCTGCTCTACCTTTCTCACCTCATCTTCTGAAAAATATTTTGTGATGAAAGTCAGTGCCGCTTTAGGGAGTTCGGTCTGACTGATAGGTGTGCCGGCAAATGTTACAACCGACATTGTTGCTGCAACAGCGACAAGCATTGAAGATAAAAACTTTTTCATTTGAAATTATTTTATTTAGTTTGAATTATGTTGTTCAGATTATTAAATGCCGTTATATATTTTCTCCCGGCAGGAATTGGGCGCGGGAAATTGTGTAGATAAACAATCCTGTTTGAAAAATTTTTAATAAATGGGATTGATATTATAAAAGATCGGTGTATCCTCACAAAACGGTCATCGGGAAGCATGGCTTCAATTTCTTTCATTGTAATTTGAGGGACGACTGTCGGCATATCTTTTCTGAATATCTTCACATAATTGTTCATCGCCTCTATTACGATGACATCACTTAAATTGACAACCACATTTTTATGATTCGCTTTCAGTGTAATATATCTTGTTGATGGCTCCGAATTCTTGTTTTGAATAAATATCCTGGTTTTTGCCATTGCCTTTTCAAAACGAGGATAGAATATCGGCTTGTGCAGGAAATCAATCGCATCAACATTGAATCCGTCGAGCGCGTAATTGGCATAGGCGGTAGTAAATATCAAGCATGTGCCTTCGGGCAATTCCTTAGCCAAAGTCACACCGTTATGTGAGTTCATTTCAATATCGAGGAAAACTATATCAGGTTTGGTTTCCCTGATATAATCCATGCCTGCAATTGGAGAGGTGAAACATGTCAGGTCAATACCTCCATACCGATTACAGTACTCCTGAATGATGCTTAAAGCAATCGGCTCATCATCTATTGCCACACACTTAATCATACTGACAAATCTATATAAAGTTTCACTCGATAAAATGTACCGTCGCTATCATTAGACATCACATGTTTTCCCGGATAGAGAAGTTCAAGACGCTTGCGACAGTTTTCAATGCCCATATGTTCGCCGATCCGTTTCACCGGGAATATTCGGTTTTCAGTGTGGAATATCAATTTACCGTTTTTTTCTTTTATCGAAATGGAAATTTGACTTTCTTCAACCGGTGATATTCCATGCTTGAAACAGTTTTCAACAAAAGTCACCAATAGCATAGGCGGGATTTGCAGGCTGTTGTTTTTAATATCGATATCAATTTTTACGGAAGTCATTTCATTAAGCCTCAATGACTGCAAATCCACATACTGCCTTATGTAATCAACTTCTTCTGATATAGCGACAAAATCCCGCATTGATGTTGTATGGATATACCGAAGCATCGATATATATTTTTCCAATGACTCCAAAGCCTTTTCATCATGAGTCAGAAACAGACCATACAGGGAGTTCAATGTATTGAACATGAAGTGAGGTTTGATTTGCGCCTTATATAGCTCAATCTCCGCTTTATCACGCTCGGCTTCCACAGCCCTGCGACGCGATTTCTGCAAATTAGCTTGCGTAAGTAAGCCGATTGCAAAACTGAAAGCCTCAACAATCATGAAGAGCGACCAAATAGCCTGCTGGTATTGCTGAATGGACGGGAATATCCTTACTATACCCTCGTCGAGGACATTAGGCTTTGGTATATAGAGGCTGATTTGCGTCAGCATGTATGTAATTCCAAATGAGACCAAAATCAAGATGATCCCCACCCGACGGCTTTTTCTCGTACGGAATAATGCCGGGACAGTTAATATGCGGTTCATAAAATACAACACATAAAGCCAAATGCCGACAGTAATGACATACCATTGGAAATTATGAAACCACCGTTCCACCGGAAATATCATCACCATCACCGGCAATACAATCAGGCAGAACACGAGGTCTATGTATATGGACACATTCTTCATATGGACAAATGCGTTGGAATTACAACTGCAAAGTTAATGCTTTTATATCTAATAAAGTACGTAATCACCGGTCGTTCGTCACCACATCGGCGCCGTTAGTCATTTTCTAATAAGACGGCTATTCCCAACTAAAGTTTAATGACTTAATTTGCTCCAAAATTAAAAGAAACATGACAGTAAAAACATTCATAGACCGTCCGATTCTTGCAGGCGTAATTTCAGTATTGATAGTGATTCTCGGATGTCTCGGGCTTGTGCAACTCCCGATTGAGCAGTTCCCTAACATTGCGCCTCCAACAGTCAGAGTTCAGGCATCATATACCGGAGCTAATGCTGAAACTGTCATGAAAAGTGTGATCGTTCCGCTTGAAGAATCATTGAACGGTGTGGAGGATATGATGTATATGACTTCAACCGCAACAAATACAGGAACAGCCTCAATCACAATCTATTTCAAACAGGGAACAGATGCGGATATGGCAGTCGTTAATGTCCAGAACAGAGTTGCTTCCGCACAGGGGCTTCTTCCTGCGGAAGTCACAAAGAGCGGTGTGACGGTGAGAAAACGACAGAACAGCACTTTGAAGTCGATAACATTATATAGCCCCAATGACACCTATGACTCGAAATTCCTGACTAATTACATGAAAATCAATATCGAGCCACAGATATCAAGAATAACCGGTGTCGGAGAGGTCAACATATTCAGTGCCGAGTATGCCATGAGGATATGGCTTAATCCGGCAAAAATGTCACAATACGGGCTGATTCCGGCAGATATCGACAAGGTTCTTGCGGAGCAAAATATCGAATCTCCGACCGGCACACTTGGCGCGGAGTCAATGAATACGTTCCAATATGTCTTAAAGTATCGAGGTCGCTATGAGGATGCTTCCGAATATGAAAATTTGGTCGTAAGAGCACTGCCAAATGGCAACATTCTACGGTTAAAGGATATAGCAACAGTTGAACTCGGATCGGTCAATTACGCCATGATCAGTGAGACCAGCGGTCATCCCGGAGCCAATGCCATGATTGCCCAGACCGCAGGCTCGAATGCCAATGAAGTTATCAAGGAGATCGACAAGACCCTTGATGAACTCAGGGACAAGCTCCCTGACGGCATGGTTCTAACCGACATTTCAAGCACAAAAGACTTTTTAGATGCATCAATCAGTAAAGTTATCGAGACTTTAATCATTGCACTGATATTGGTTATTCTTATTGTTTATCTGTTCATCCATGATTTCAGAGCAACGTTGATACCGGCAGTATCCATTATTGTATCGCTTATCGGAACATTCGCCTTTATCTATGCAATAGGATTTACTTTGAATATGCTCACATTGTTCGCCATTGTGCTTGTAATCGGCACGGTTGTGGATGACTCAGTTGTCGTTGTAGAGGCTGTGCAAGCAAAATTCGATAAAGAAGAACATGATGCCTATCAGGCAACTGTCTCGGCTATGGGAGGACTGTCAACAGCGTTGATTACAACAACGATAGTGTTCATGGCCGTATTTATTCCGGTATGTTTTATGGGAGGCACATCAGGGACTTTCTATACACAGTTTGGCTTGACAATGGCCGTTGCCGTAGGCATATCTCTTGTAAATACCATGACATTATGTCCGACTCTGAGTGCTTTGATTATGCGACCAAAGAAAGGAGCCGGTACAAAAACGACGTTTATAGACCGCTTCAACTACGCTTTTGACAAATCATTCACAACTGTAATTGGCAAATATAGGAGTGGGGTGATGTTTCTGTTCAAAAAACGTTGGATTGTAATTGCTTTGTTTGCCATTTCTGTAGTCGGTTTGATATGGTTGATCTCAACGACTAAAACCGGCCTCGTGCCACAGGAGGATATGGGTACACTCAGCCTGAACATACAAGTTGCTCCCGGCAGTAATCTTGCGGAAACAGAACGTGTTATGGATGAAGTTGAAGACGCCATCAAGGATATACCTGAAATATATCTATTCACGGGTAACAGGAAAGAATGCCCGTCATGATCAATCGGCATCGGCAGGCTCTTTCAGCATCAGGCTTCGTGATTGGAGTGAACGTAAAGGCACCGGTCAGGACATAAATTCTGTCATCCGTGCAATATACGACCGCACTGAATCTATAGCATCGGCTCAAATTCGAGTTTCCCAATCGCCGATGATTTCAGGATATGGAACGGGCAGCGGCTTTGAACTTTATGTACAGGATCGCTCCGGCACCACGACTGATGAATTACTTCAGGTTACCCGCGCATTTATAGACTCGTTAAACGCACGCCCTGAAATTTCGCGTGCATACACTACTTTCGACACACAATATCCTCAGTATATGGTCGAAGTGGATGCCGTGAAGTGTCTGCAAATGAATGTATCTCCGGCAGATGTTCTATCTACTTTAGCCGGATATGTGGGCGGCAGCTATTCATCTAATCTGAATAGATTTACGAAATTATACAGAGTAATGGTTCAAGCAGACCCGGAGAGCCGTCTGAGCACTGAATCTCTTAAAAGTATGTTTGTAAGAATATCGTCCGGAGAGATGGCGTCTATCGATAATTTTTTGACATTGACAAGAGTTTATGGTTCTGAAAGTCTTTCCCGCTTCAATCTGTTCCCCTCAATATCTGTGTTTGGTGAGCAGGGAGACGGATATAGCTCAGGGGAAGCCATCAATGCCATAAAAGACGTGGCCGCAAAATACCTGCCTGCAGGATTTGGATACGAATTTGGAGGGATGTCAAGAGAGGAGTCATCTACAGGAAATACTACAGTAATCGTGTTCAGTATATGCATTACGTTCATCTACCTTATATTATGTGCCCTATATGAAAGCCTTACCGTTCCTTTGGCCGTAATAGCGGCTGTGCCGATGGGTTTGGCAGGAAGTTTTCTTTTTGCGCGCTGGTGGGGACTTGAGAACAACATATACATGCAGATTGGACTTATAATGTTGATCGGATTGCTTGCCAAGACAGCAATTCTATTGACGGAATATGCTACCGCACGTAGAAAAGAAGGAATGGGACTCGTCGCATCTGCCATATCGGCAGCCAAAGCTCGTTTCAGACCAATTATCATGACCTCTGCTGCAATGGTGTTCGGCATGTTACCGCTTATGTTTGCATCCGGAGTTGGGGCCAATGGCAATATTTCTGTTGGAGTCGGAACTGTTGGCGGATTGTTGTTCGGCACACTCGCATTGCTTTTTATGGTTCCTGTTTTCTTCGTTATCTTCCAATACGTTCATGAACGCATAATGCCCCAAAATAGAGTAAAAGCGATGCAAAAACGATGATATCGATTATCGGGGTCATAGTCATAAGGCACGTTCGCCATCGATAATATGCCGTCTGTCATTTTTCAGCGAGGCAACCAATCATATAAACGCGTAATTTACAGAGCATTATGCAGTTCAATACCCTCTTGTAGGTATTTTATGCATTGATTAAACTTCCGAACTTTGCGACGTAAAAACAGATCATGTAATGGCAATTTGGAAGAAATATTTAATGTGTCTCATCACGATATTGTCAACGGCCATAGCAACTCATGCTGCCGGTGACAACGGCATGATTTCAGGAAAGGTTCTGTCTCTCGATGGTGAGCCGATAGATTATGCCACAGTATTTCTAAAAGGCACTACGTTCTCATGTTCAGCCAATGACCAAGGGCTTTACCATATCTCCGCACCGGCCGGTGAATATGTCATAGTATTTGCATCAGTCGGTTTTGAGACACACGAGGCAAAGGTGAGAATTAAGTCTCGCGAACGCGCAAAACTCAATGTGAAATTAAAACCTGCCACCCAACTTGCTGAAGTCATTGTTGTCGGTAATCCTCTCAGCAAGGTGAAAAATTCTGCATATAATGCCACCGCTGTCAACACGAAAGAGTTGGGGAATACTACAAAGACCCTGAGCGACGCCTTGAATAAGGCTCCCGGCATGAAGATTCGTGAGAGCGGAGGCGTAGGATCAGATATGGCGGTAACAATGGATGGTTTCAGTGGTAAACACGTCAAAGTGTTTATTGACGGTGTTCCGCAAGAGGGTGTTGGAAGTTCATTCGGATTAAATAACATTCCGGTAAATTTTGCTGACAGGATTGAGGTTTACCGCGGTGTCGTTCCGGTTGGATTCGGATCGGATGCCATCGGTGGAGTTATAAATATCGTTACCCCACGACGACAGAGGCGATGGTTTGTTGATGCGTCGTATTCGTTTGGTTCTTTCAATACCCATAAATCATACGTCAATTTCGGTCAAACCCTACGCAATGGGTTCAAGTATGAGATAAATGCTTTTCAGAATTATTCAGATAATAATTATTGGGTGGATACGCCGGTTGAGGATTTTACGACCGGAGCCATTAACAAGAAGAAACTTGAGCATGTCAAGCGGTTCAATGACACGTACCATAATGAAGCCATAGTAGCACGGATGGGCTTTGTCAATAAAAGCTGGGCTGACCGTCTGTTGCTTGGATTCACATATTCCCACATGTATCAAGAGGTTCAGACCGGCGTAAGGCAAGAGGTTGTTTACGGACAGAAACACCGTCATGGGTTCTCTCTCATTCCTTCTATTGAATATTCAAAACGCAATCTTGCAATAAAGGGACTTGATTTATCTGTCAATGCAAACTACAATCGAGACAATACTACGAATGTCGATACTGCATCCGTGAAATATAATTGGTTCGGTCAGACTGCGCCACTCAATGCCCCGGGAGAACAATCTTATCAGAACTCCAAAGCCATAAACAACAACTGGTCAGCTTCGGCGACAGTGAATTATCGGCTTTCAGAAAATCATGTGTTTACAATAAATGATGTTTTCAGCACTTTCAACCGAACAAATGAGGATTTGCTGACAATTCCTCATGGGAAAGATGAATTTTCAAAAGTCACGAGCAAAAATATCGCCGGCCTTTCATATCGCTATATGCCTAATACCAAATTCAATCTCACAGCGTTCGGCAAACATTACCATCAGCATGTCTCGGGGCCAATGGCTACGACATCTGCGCAGGACGTGTATGAACTGACATCACGTTCCATTGACTACTTTGGGTATGGAGCTGCCGGAACTTGGTTCATACCTCTTGGCTTTCAGTTGAAAGCGTCCTATGAAAAGGCATATCGGTTGCCTACCATTGAGGAGATGTTCGGTGATGAGGATCTGGAAGTCGGTGACATTGCTTTGAAACCGGAGTCAAGCCATAATGTGAATATCAATCTGAGCTATAATGCCTCTTTCGGAAACAATACAATTTACGCGGAAGCCGGATTTATATACCGTGATACCCGTGATTATATACAACGCAACATCATGGCTCTGAGCGGAGGTAAATCGGCTGCAACTTATGGTAGGTTCTATAAATTAGATATTTGCATATCAGAGAAATAATTCGTATCTTTG